>NZ_CP184884.1:0-51642 GCF_049266655.1 Brachybacterium sp. UNK5269 | reverse complement strand
GTCGTTCTCCTTGGGCGGGGCGAAGGGAGGAGCCGGGACGGCCCCTCCCCCGCTGTAGTCACCGGGCCGGCTGCTGCTTGCTGCCGGGCACGTGGACGTGCTCACGGGGAGTCTCCTGTGCTTCGGTGCATCCATTGTTGTCAATAGAGTTACTAGGGTCAATATTGCTGGGTTAGTTCGTTCCCTCCGTGGCCTCGATGGTGGGCAAGCTGCGGCCGGCGCACCCCGTGCGGCGCGGCGGGTTCAGCTCGTGTAGCAGCTCGCGCGGGTCGGCCCGCCAGGCGCGCACGGTGGCCTCGGGCCAGCCGGCGGCGATCGCGTGCCGGGCCTCGTCGCCGCTGGCGAAGCCTTCCCACTGTGGGTCGTCTGAGAGGGCGATGGCGAGGTGCCGGCGCGTGAGTTCCATGCCGGTGCAGATGAGGCCGGCCGGGTCCTCGTGCACGTGGTGGGAGCGCGAGCCGTCGTAGCCGCCTCGCACGAAGATGTGGCCGCATCCGGGGCAGCTCTCCCCCGGCAGCAACGCGCCGCGGCTGTAGCGGAGCCGGTATCCCTCGAGGGAATCGTCTGCGGCCCGGGCGGCTGCGTCCTGTCGGGCGAACTCGTCAAAGATGGACAGTTGCTCCATGGTGACCTCCTTGGTTGTGGCTCCATTATCTCTAATAGAGTTATTGGGGTCACAAGGGTTAGCCGATGCGGTTGGCGATCGCGGGATGTCTGCGGCCGGCCTCGCTCGTGCCGCATCCGTCGCATGTGGCGGTGCCGCATGGATCGGGAGTGGCGGCGGTGAACTCGGCGGCATAGGGGTAGCCCCACTGGTCCTCCATCCACTCGGCAGCCTCGTCGGTGGCGGGGTCGCCGGTGTCGGCGCTGGTGTGTCCAGCCAGGGCGAGGGCGCACTGTTCGCACAGAGTGAGGGCGAAGGTGTCGGGGGTGTCGGCGGGAAGCTCGTAGGCCTCCATGGAAGGGCTGACGTAGATGGCGGGGGCGCGGTGCATGGTGACTCCTTAGCTGGCAATGGGGTTAATAGGGGCCGGCGGGGAGGGCCGCTGGCCCCTGGGTGGTCAGGCGAGGTAGTAGTCCCGGCCGAGGCGCTGCGCCTCGATGCAGCGGACGATGTGGTCGGCGTCGCGCTGCATCTCGTCCAACTGCTCCTCGGTGCGGCCAAAGCCGCGGAGCATGGGGCGGGCGTGCTTGGCGAAGCCGCTGATGTGCTCAGCGAGGGTGGGGGTGTCGCATCCAAGGTCGTAGCGACCCTGCCATGTGCCCTGCTCGCCGTTCTGGGTGAACTCGATCAGGAACCCGGTCTTGGTGTACCCGCCGCGGCCGGCGCGCTCGATCAGCTCGCGCACGTGCTCGGCCTCGAGGAGGGCGGCGCCGTAGCCGAGGGGGAGGGCTTGGCCGGCCATGCGCTCGAGGTGCGAGGCCTCGCTCCACTCGATCGTGAGGGTGGCGGTGGCGTCGACGGTGCGGGTGGCGGTGTTCGGCATGATGACTCCTACACTGGTAATAGAGTTATTAGGGTGATTCAGGCTGCACGGACCAGGGCCTTGATGCGGTCCGGTCGGAACCCGGACCAGTGGCCCTCGTCGGTGACGACGACGGGAGCCTGCACGTACCCCAGGGCCTTGATCTTGGCCAGGCCGTCGGCATCCTCGGTGACGTCCACGACGTCGTAGTCGATGCCCGCCTTGGTGAGCGCCCGCTTGGTGGCGTCGCACTGCACGCACAGGGGCTTCGAGTAGACGGTGACGGTGGTGGCGTTCATGGTTCCGATCCTCTCTGCTGCTTCCTGATGTGCCCTCAGTCTATAATGCTGGCAATACCAGCACACCCTATTGCCGGTATTACGTCGATGTAGTTTGCGCAGGTCAACCGGCACCCGCTTGGCAAAACTCCCTTCTTCTTCCGCGTGTCCCCAGCTCCTCTAACGTCCCCATGCAGCTGCCGGCACCGATACGCTCACCGGCTCCCACACCCTCGATGCGCTGTTGTTGGGGAACACCATTTTTTTGCTGTAGCTCCTTGGTCTGGACCACAGGCCCGGGACCGAGCTGGGGCCGGCGGGTGATTCTCGGAAGTCGGGGACGCGCTGGTCGGGTACGGCTGTCAACGCGCCTTCCTGCCCTGACGCGGGCGCAGAGCGCCGGCGTGGGGTCGTCTCTTAGGCAGCGGTCACCGCGGCCGCTCGTGTCGGATGCTGCGCCTGGAGAGGGTCGGGCTGCTGGTTGTCCTCGAGCAGCAGTGCGCGGGCGGCGCGGTAGTCGGCGCGCCCGCCGCGTCGGGGGTGGGCGCCGTAGCTGGTGGTCTCGTCGCTGGGGATCAGGGCGAGCTGTCCGTGGCCGGCGCGTCGCTGGGCGGGGGCGCGCCGGGGTGAGCGCATCCACGCTTGCTCGGCCTGCCACCAGGTCCACAGGTCGCGCTCGAGGCGGTAGGTCCGGGCTCGGCTGGCGAGGCGGCCGCCGGTGCCGTAGCGGGTCGCGGCGGGGGCTCGTCGGTCGCGGCGGGGCCGTCGCCACCCGTGGGTGTCGACCAGGAGCACGCCGGCGTCGACGAGACGGTCGAGAGTGCGCAGGGTGCGCGCGAGGGAAGCACCCGTGAGCTGGGCGAGAGCGGCTGCGCTCTGGGGGTGGGGGGTGCTGCGGGCGTAGAGGTTGCCTGCGTGGTGTCCGAGGGCTCCGGGGGTGAAGGCATCGTGCGCGGCATCCGTGGTGCGAGCGGTGAGCTCAGCGAGCAGGGCGGTGCGTTCGGCGGCGCCGGTGTGGGTGCGGGGGGCGCGTGTATCCACTTGTGACCGACCCTCGGGCGGGGTGCTGTGGATAGCGGTGCTCGGGCCGATCGTCCAGCGAGCGGCGTGCGTTCCTTCGGCGGGGGAGTGCTGAGCGATCCATCCCTCGGCTGCGAGGCGCAGGAGGCCCGTGCGCGCGGTTTCGCGGCCGATGCCGGCCAGGAGTCCCAGGCGTCGGATATCGGCCTCTACAGAGGCGCTGAGGCCCTGGAGAGCGAGCACGCACAGGGCGTCGAGGACTCGGCGGTCGGTGGGGCCGGCGGGGGTGGCCCAGCGGCCGGCGGAGGCGTCGGCGCGCTGCTGGATGGTGCGCACGTGGGCGGCGATCGCTCCGGCGCGCTCGTCGAAGGTGGGGTCGTCCTCGCTCTCGCGACGCGGGTTGGCGGCGACCCATTGCACGGCGCGGTTCCAGTGATGGGACAGCCTCTCAGCGGCCTGCGCGGGCGTGCGGGGCACGCGGGTGCCGCGGGAACGCTCTGTGCGGACGTGGGCCATGCCGGGGCGGTCAACGAGGGCGGCGACGTCCTCGTATCGCCACCTCGAGGCGGCGGCGCCGATCAGGATGCGCCACAGGACAGCGGAGGCATCGCCCATGGCTGCGTCCTCCTCGAGCGCGGCCGCGCTGGCGCGAGGCAAGGGCCGGCGCGGGCCGGCGAGGTATCGGTGCTGGTGCTTGTCCACGGGCAGGGGCCGGCGGGCGGTGGGCACGTGCGCGGGCTCGGCGGCCTCGACGAGCTGCGCGGCGTGCTCGGCTGCGGCGCGGACCTGCGCGGCGGTGCCGGTCGGGGCGGTGAGCGCGCCGACGCTGCCGGTGATGACCTCAGAGACGCCGCCCGCGCGGTGGGGTGCTCCGGGTGGGCGCACGCATCCGGCGGCGGGGTTGGTCAGGGGGGAGAGGTCGAGGGTGGGGCACAGGTGCCGTATGAGGCGGGCGAGCCCGGCCACGGTCTCGGGGTCGACGGACTCGGCAAGGGCGGCCCAGACGTGGCGGCCGCCGCCGGGGCCCGATGCGCACACCACGGGCTCGAGGCCGGCGCGGGACAGGATGCCGGCGGTGACCTCGGCGTCACGGGCAGCCGCCGCGGCCGCACCGGCGGTCTTCGCGTCGTGGTCGAAGCACAGCAGCTCGTAGGTGCGGTCGGCGCCGGTGAGGTAAATCGCCCAGGGAGTCTCCGGGGGAGTGGGGCCGACGCGCTGCGTCGCGGAGTAGAGGTTCTGGACGTCGCCGTAGGCATCGACGCTGGCCACGCGCACAGTGGGGCGCGGGCTGATGGTCTGGGTGAGGAGCCACGGGTCCGGTTGCTGAGGGGTCGCGGGCGTGTGTGTAGACACGCCGGGCTGACCGCACTTGCCTGCGGTCGATCGACCCCCGTATCCTGGGGGCAACAACTGAGGAACCTCCTTAAAGGTTCGCCCTCGGGGCTAGCTGGTAACTGGCTCCCGAAGACTTCTGAATCGCCCTCGACCTGCGTCAACAGGTCGGGGGCGAAGTCTTTTATCCGGTCTTGCGGTCGATGCTCAAGCTTGCTTGAGCGGTTCCAAGCTTGGCCTGCTCGAGGTCCAGCTCAGCGATCCAGGGCACGAGAACCCCAGCGGTGATGTCCGTGACGGACTGCCCCGTGAGCTCCGCGTACTCGTAGAGCTTGTCGCGGCTCTCAGTGGGGATGCGGGTCTTGATGTCCGCACGGTCGCCCTTGCTGGGCCGACCACCACTTCGTCTCTGGGTCATGAGAATGACGCTACACGCTCGCGGGCGTTCCTGGAACAGAGCGCGTGGTGTGTCGTGCTCCAGTTTCGTCATCACCGGGCCTCGACGTACGCAGCGTTGGCGTCGAACAGTTCGTTGAGCGCTTCCTCGACACGGGCGACTGCCTGGTGTCCGTCGCCGAGCGCCGTTTGAACCTCCTCGCTTGTGAGAGCCCAGGGGCCGATTGCGTGTTCCATGTACGCCCGGGCGGTCCGGCTGCTGCCCCAGGCTGCTTCGAGAGACCGCATGGCTCGGTGCAGCGTGCTCATTGGCAGGCTTGGGTCGTTGTGGGGGCGCGTGCGCGGAGTTGGTTGAGATGGTTGGTGATCTGCTGTCTGAGTTTGTTCGTGCGCTCGGGGTCAGCGTCGTCTTCACTGTCGGGCTTCGATTGCCCATAGGTGTTGAGGAGAGAGACCTCCTCACTGGCCCACTCGTCGATCACAGCAGCGAGGTCCGCCAAGGCATCCTCGAAGTGGTCATGGCGGCGATGTAGGTAGTCGAGATGAGCGCGTCGTGATGCTCGGATCTCTGAGCGGTTGGCGATGAGCAGCGAACCGACTATGCCGACAATGCTGGCAATGATGGCAGCTGCGGCTGGTTGCGCGAGAAGCGTGGCGGTTCCGGTGAAGAAGGCGTCGATCAGTTCGAGCATGAGGTCTCCTGGAGTGGGCACATCGGGGCGCCGTTAGGCACCCGGCACTTCAGCCGGGACGCGGCGGATGCCGACGAAGGCGCTGGCGTTGAAGCGAGTGGGGGAGATGCGGACTTCCATGGCGGTGCGGGATGCTTCGATCACCTGGTCGTTGCCGATGTACATGGTCACGTGGCTGATGCCGCTGGAGCTGCCGACGCCGCCGGTGCGGCCCCAGGCTTCGTAGATGAGGTCGCCGGGCTGCACGTCCTCGACAGCGACGGGGTAGGCGGCGAGGAAGTCGTATTGGTCTTGGGTGACGCGGGGGAGGTCGCGGTAGCCGGCTGCGGTCCAGGCGTAGGCGACGAAGGCTGAGCAGTCGATGCCGCCGGGGCCGGGGCCGTCCATGGTGCCGCCGCCGAAGTCGTAGGGGGTGCCGATGATGCTCTTGCCGCGGTCGATGACTGCCTGGACGTCGCCGTTGGCGACGGGGGCGGCGGTGCAGCTGCCGGCTGCGGCGACGACGTCGACGCCGGCCAGTGCGGCGATGATCCGTTCGGCGTCGGGTTGGTGCTTCGCGTAGGCGTCGGGGTGGGCGCTGCCTTGGACGGTCTGCGCGGCGACGGTGGGCGCCATGTGCTGCCAGCCGAACACGTCGACGAGTCCGGGGAGGTGGTAGCCGGCGGGGCCGGCGGAGCCCGGGCCTTCGTAGGTGATGTCGTGGCCGAGGAAGAACTTCTCCGCGGCGTAGGCGACGTCTTGGACCTGGTCCTCGGTCCCGTACCAGCCGGGGAGGGTGCGCTGCTGGAAGGGGCCAGCATCGCCGCCGGCGCCGGTGGGCTGGGTGTTGAGCCCTAGCGTGCTCTCCTGCATCGCGGTCATGAGGCCGACGAGCTGCGCTTCGTAGGGCAGGTCGTTGTCGGCGGCCACCTGCATGATGATGGCGGCTGTCTCGAGCTGGTGGGCGTTGTAGCCCTCGACCTCGGGGAGGTCGCCGGCGACGGTGAGGGCCTGGGTCCCGCCGCCGGGACCGCACGCTGCGTTGGATTGCTCCTCGCTGCCGCTGAGGAGCATCACGGCGGCGGGGACGATCGCGAAGGGGACGGAGAGGACGGCGCCGGCGGCCAGGGCGATGCCGGAGCCCTTCTTCTCGCTCACTCCTCGCCTCCTGCGATGGGTGTTACTGCCGAGGTCTTCCACTCCTCGCCGGTCTTGACCACGGTCACCTCATAGGTGGCCACGTCGGTGGTCACGCGGAGGACGGCGGAGCCGACGCTGGCGCGGATGATGGCGGGGTCTTCGGTGACCTCGGTGTCGGCCACCTTGTAGCCGAACCGGTTGGCGTAAGCCTGCTGTGCCGGTGGCGCGAGGGTGGCTTGTAGGGCTTCCTGCCATGCCATCTGGTCGAGGGTGGAGCCCTGCACCCAGACGTCCATGGTCGCGCGCGCAGCGGCGATCGCGGCCTGTTCGTCGTCCTCGCTGGCGGACGCGGGGACCGGGCCACCCTCCTGGGTGGGGTCCTCGGGCTCGGGCTCGATCGGCCGACCCTCAAGCTCGGTGGGAGCAGTCTGGGCGGGCTCGGGGTCGCCGGCGCATCCAGTGATCAGGGCGCCGGCCCCGACGGTCAGTGCCAGCAGCGCGGAGCGGCGGCTGACGATCATTAAGACACCGCCTCGAGCTGCGCGGCGAGGTTCCGCGCGACAGCGCCAGCCGCCTCCTGGTAGGAGCGCTGGGTCTTGTCCGCGAGCTGCGCGTAGTCGATCTGGCCGCCGTTCTTGAGTGCCGGATCGAAGGGGACGGGGAGAACGGCGCTGACCTGCTGCTCGAACCGCTCAGCGATCGAGCGGGCGACGTCGAAGTAGGCGGGGTCGCCGTTCTCGGGCTCGAGGTCGTGGATCAGCACGACGGCCTCGTCGACGAGCCGGTCGTGGCCGCTGGCGCGGAAGCTGCGCATCATCTTCTCCGCTGCGTCGGCCGAGTCGTAGGAAGCGGCCACAGGGATGACGAGCTGGTCGGCGGAGTCGAGAGCGGCCCGGAAATGCGAGGCACGGATGTTGTTGCCGGTGTCGACGACGATCAGGCGGTAGAACCGCTCGAGGATGTCGTGAATGGTGGCGAAGCCGTCGGCGTCCACCATGTCCTGGCGGGTGGGGTCCTCGTCGCTGGCGAGCACGTCGAAGTGGCTGTCGCCCTGGGGGCGCACGAAGGCGTCGAGGTCGCCCACGCGGATGCTGTCGAGTCGAGACGCCGCCTCGAGGAGATCCACGACGGTACGCGTATGGCTGCCGGTGAGGCTGCGCGCACCGAGAGTGCCCATCGTTTCGTTGGCGTCCCAGGCGGCCACGTACCCGCCGCGGAAGATGCCGAGCACGGCCGCGAGGAGAGCGGCGGTGGTCGTCTTCCGCGCGCCGCCCTTGGGGTTGGCCACCAGGATCGTGCGGGTGCGCTGGAAGTTGGTCTGAATGACGGCGCGCAGCTGGCGGAAGTTCTCGGCCTCGGCGCGTTCACGAGCGGCGCGGCGACCCTCGTCGGCGGCGGCGGCCTCGGCTTCGGCCTGCTCGCGCGCACGCTGCTCGCGCTCCTGGTCGAGGGCTTCGCGGCGGTGTGCGAGTTCGGCCGGCGAGGGATCGATCTTGGTGCCGAGCAAGCTGTTGAACCGGCCGCGGGCTCCCTCCTCTGCCGGCTGCGCGGCGCGGGTGGTCCACTCGGGGTCCTCGGGGGCCGGTGCCGGCTGCGGCTCGAGCTGCGGGTGCGCGGCCTGCTCAGGAGCGGAGGCCGGTTGCGGTTGCGGTGCCCACGTGGGGTGATCGTTCTGCGGCGCCCAGGTGGGTTGTTCGACTGCGGGACTGCCCTGGTCCTGCTCCCACGTGGCAATGGCTCCGGCTGGGGTCGGCGCAAGGGGAGAAGGTGCCACGGCCGCCGGCGCCGGCGCGGCGGGCCGGGCGGACCGGCTGCGCTTGCGGGGCGTGGTGGGGTCCTCTTCCACGGTGCCGTTGGGGTGGACGATGAGCATCCACTGGCCGTCGGGGTCGGTGACCTCGGCGCGCACGGGGCGGCCTAGCTTGGCTGCCGTCGCGGTGATGCGCGCGAGGACCTGACCACGGGCGTCCTCGATGGAGCTGCCACGTACGGGCGTGGTGCTGCCGCTGATGGTGACATGGGCGGTGCCGTCAGGGTTGAGCGTGGCCGCTACGTGTGGCCACGTCGAGGGGGTGGGTGCCGAGGTCATGGCTTTCTACTCCTTGTTGGGGCGTGCGTTGCTCCCGGCGCGCATCGTGGCTTTGAGCTCATCGCGCACGACGAACCAGGTCGAGCCGACTTTGTAACCGGGGATCGTGCCTTCACGGAGCCAGCCGTAGACGGCTTGCTTGGTCAGTCCGAGCAGCTCGGCTACGTCGGCCGCGGTCATGGACGCAGGTTGGTCCTTGAAGAGCGCATCGAGGCCGTCGGTGTCGGTCATCGAGAACACCCTGGCTGCGGTCCACATAAAACGATGGTATACGGGGACACCCTCTGTCGCCAGGTATTGCACAAAATCACTCGATATACCTCTCTCTTGTTGATACTGATCGGTTCGACTACGCTGGGCAGTGAAGCTACGGTGAGACCATGATCACGGATCGGGGGATACGGTGACCAACTCGCACAACCCGTGGGTCACTCGCACACCTGAGCCCGTAACAGAGCCGCAGCCAGCGGCGATCCATCATCGCCCGTCCCCTGCGACGGGACCGACTGCGCCGCAGCCGGGAGTGCCGGCGCCGGCGCGTGGGGCTCAGCTGGCAGTGCGTGAGGTCTGGTCGACACCCGCCCTGTGGGTGCTCGGAACTCACGGTGGGGCCGGGGAGAGCACGCTGGCCGGCCTCGCCCCGTCCTGGGAGTCAGCGGAGCACACGTGGCCCCGGCCCGTCAGCGGATTGCCCGCCCCGGTGCTGCTGGTCGCACGGACCCACATGCGCGGTCTGCTCTCCGCACGGGCTGCGGCGACGCAGTGGGCGGCCGGGATGGTCCCTCATGCCGATGTGGTCGGCCTTGTACTCATCGCAGATGCTCCCGGTCGTCTCCCGCGCGCATTGCGGGAGCTGGCCCAGGTGGTCTCCGGCGGTGTTCCACGGACCTGGACGGTGCCGTGGCATGAATCGTGGCGGCTGAGCGAGTCACCGACTCTCGCGGACGCTCCGCGTGCAGCTCGTCGGGTGGTTGACGAGCTGCACGGCATCATCCCCAACCCTCGCGCCGATGGCGTGTCTTGAAAGGAAAGCAACCATGGATCAGGCAATCGCTTTGCTCAGCGCGGCGCAGGACTCCGCGGCGCACGTGCTTCTGGCGGGCAACGTCCCGAACCCCGGCGGCGGTTCGGCTCCCCCCGGCGTGGGCGAGAAGTTCCAGGAGGTCATGGGATGGGCCAAGTGGGTCTGCCTCGGTATCGCGGTGCTCGGCATCATGGCCATCGGCGCCATGATGACCGTGGGGTCGCGGCGCGGTGAGGGCGGCGAGAAGGTCGGCGCGCTCGGCTGGGCGCTCGGCGGCGTCGTCATCATCGCTGGCGCGTTCTCCCTCGTCGGCTTCCTCGCGGCCTGAGAGAGGCCGACATGGCTGCCGACGAGAACAACGAGAACAACGAGAGCCCTTTCACGCGGCCGGGATTCATCGTCTCGGCCGTCGTGGTGGCACTGGTGCTCGTCCTCGGAGCGATCCTGGGGACACTCGGCATCGTGAATGCGACGCGGGACGAGCCGACGACTGCGCCGACCGTGACCGCTTCGGAGGACGACCCTCAGCAATCCAGCAAGCCGGCCGAGGAGCCGGAGCCGGCAGCGGGAGCGAGTATCTGCGGCCTCAAGGGCGAAGTGCTCGAGGGCACCGTGGAAGAGCCGCCGGCAGCCGAATGGGAGTTCCAGGGCACGATCGGCTATCCGACCTCGAGCAAGTACGGGCCGGGGAAGACCGACGAGAACGGTGTCCGGTCCTGCTTCCAGCACTCCCCAGAGGGAGCGCTGTTCATGGCCGCAAACGCGATGGCGCAGAGTTCCTACCCAGAGACCTACGAGCCGTGGCTGCGCTATGCACTGTCAGAGGGGCCCAACCGGGAGGCGATGCTCTCGGAGGACGCCGAGCCCTCCGATATGGCGGGCACGCGGGTGCAGATCACCGGGTTCCGGGTGCTGGACTACAGCGGGACCGCGGCGACGATCGACCTCCTCGCTTCGGTGACCACTGAGGGTGAGTCAGCGGAAGTTTCCGCTGTGCTGCATCTCGTGTGGGAGGACGGCGATTGGCGCCTGGACTCGAACCAGGCGGAAGGCGTCGATGTAGGAACGGCGCCCTCAACCGGCGGATACACAGCGTGGGAGCAGTGACATGTGCCTTCCTTGGCAAGTCGGGTGCAAGGTCGAAGAGGGAGCGAAGAGCGCCCTGAACGATGCGATCGACAATCTCGCCAAGGCCGTTGTCGAAGCATTCGAGCATGCGGTGGCAAGCCTTGGCACCGTCTGGGTGTACATCGGCACCCCGAACCTGACCGGCACGGGTGGTGGCTCTGCCATCCCCGCCGGCGAGCATCCGGAGGTTGCCGGTTCGAACATTGAGACAGTGCTGGCCTACGTGACCTGGGTCGGCTTCGGAGTTGCCGTCCTGGCACTGCTGGCTCTGGGCGCCTATATGTCCGCGATGATGAAGCGGGGCACCGGCGCGGTAGTGCTGGGGCGAATCGGGATCACGTTGGCCGCGGTGATGTTGATTTCCGGTGCCAGTTCTCTGGTCGCGGGCTTCATGCCGACTGGCCCGCAAGGCGCTGGCGGCGCGGTGCTGTTCCTGCAGTCGTCGTTGTGGTGGTTCATGGGTGCAGCGGCCGTGCTCTCGGTCATCGTCGCGGGCATCCGCATGGCCTGGACTCAGCGGGCGGAGCCGGGCAAAGACCTAGTGCAGAGCGTGCTGACGCTGATCGTTGTGGCTGGTGCGAGCACGACGGTGATCGGGCTACTGGTGACGGTGGCGGACTCGGCGGCGGTGTGGATTCTCAACGGCTCGTTGGACTGCAACATTGCTGAGGGCGGGTCCTGCTTCGCGGGGAACATCACGGCGCTACTGGCTTTGACGACGAACCCGGCCGCGCCGGCGCTCGGTCCGCTGCTGGTGATCATTCTGGGGCTGCTGGCCATCCTGACGTCGATCATCCAAATCGTGCTTATGGTCGCCCGCGGCGGGATGCTCGTCATCCTGGCGGGGATTCTTCCGCTGTCGGCGTCGTTCACGAACACGGAGATGGGCAAGGCCTGGTTCAAGCGAGCGATCGGGTGGCTGGTGGCGTTCATCCTCTACAAGCCGGCGGCCGCGATCGTGTACGCGGCCGCGTTCCAGCTGGCGGGTACCAACGTCTTCCAGGACGACGGCAGCGGAATGATCGCGGTGCTGACCGGCCTGGTGCTGATGGTGCTGGCGCTGTTCGCGCTACCGGCCCTGATGCGGTTCGTGACGCCGATGGTGGCGCAGACCTCGGGCGGTGGTGGCGGCGGGATGGCGGCTGCGGCTGCTGTGGCGGCCGTGCCGATGGGTGCCGCGGCCACGGGGCGCCTCATGGGCATGTCCGGTGGCGGTGGCTCGGACTCGGGCGCGCCGTCTTCCTCGAGCAGCTCCGCACCCTCGGGCTCAAGCGGAACCGGCCCGTCCGGTCCCTCGGGTGATTCGTCCGCGGGTGGTCAGGGACCGGGGGGTAGCAGCGACTCGTCGAGCGGCGCTGACGGTTCTTCGGGTCCCGGTGGGGCGACGGGCTCTAGCGGCGGTGCCGGGGAGACAGGCACGGGCACGCCGGGCGCTGAGGGAGCGGCCGGCAGTGTCCCCGGAACGGGCGCGGGGGTTGGCGCCGGAGCTGGCGCGGGCACTGGCGTAGCCGGTGGAGCTGGTGCCGGCGCAGGTGCGGGTGCAGCGAGTGGTGCCGGGGCCGGCGCGGCCGGTGGTGGTGCCGCTGCGGCTGGCGCTGCCGGCGGGCCGGTGGGCGCCGCTGCGGGCGCCGCCCTCGATGCCGGCACGAAGGCTGGTCAGGCGGCCGCCGGCGCCGCGAAGAGTGTTGGCGAGGAAGCGACAGGCGAAGAAGGGGGCGGTCCCAGTGGCAGCCGTTGAGACAAGTGGTCCTCGGACCTATGGAAACTGGCGCCGGCCGGTGTCGGCGGGCATTCTCGGCCTCGGCACGATCGGGACGTTCGGGCTGTTCGTTGGGCTGATTTCGATCATCATCACGGTGATGATCTTCGGTCTACTCGAGGCGGCTATCTGGTTCGGGTTCCTGGCGGTGGTGATGCTGGTGGTCACCACGAAGGACTCGCACGGGAAGAGCACCCTGGATCGTGGGCTTGCGCGCGGGGGCTGGTGGCTGACGCGGGCACGGGGCGAGAACATCTACCGCTCGGGGCCGCTGGGACGCACCCCGTGGGGGACGTGCCAGCTCCCCGGAATCGCTGCTCCGACGCGCCTGTCAGAGTTCGAGGACTCCTACGGCAGGCCGTTCGCGCTGGTCCACTCTCCGTCGACGGGCACCTTCGCGGTCGTGATCGGGACGGAGCCGGACGGGGCGGCGCTGGTCGATCCTGAGCAGGTCGATACCTGGGTCGCGGATTGGGGGTACTGGCTGCGGAACCTCGGTGATGAGCCGGGGATCGAGGGGGCGGCGGTGACTATCGAGACTGCGCCGGATTCGGGGTCGCGGCTGCGCCGGGAGGTGGAAGGAAACGTCGATCCGGGCTCGCCCGCGTTCGCGAGGGCGGTCCTGAACGAGGTCGTCGACAGCTACCCGTCGGGCTCCTCGACGGTGAAGGCATACGTGACGATCACGTTCAACGCCGCGCACCGGTCGGGTGGGAAGCGACGCGCGGCGGATGAGATGGCGCGTGAGCTCGGCGCGCGGCTGCCGAACCTGACTCGGAATCTGCAAGCGACGGGGGCCGGCGCGGCGGCACCGCTGTCGGCGCAGCAGCTGTGCGAGGTCGTTCGGGTCGCCTACGATCCCGCGGCCGCGGTGCTGTTCGATGAGGCGAAGGTGGCCGGTGAGACGGTGCCGATGCAGTGGCACGACGTCGGGCCGGTCGCGGCGGAGGCGACGTGGGATGGGTACTTCCATGAGAACGCCTTCTCGGTCTCCTGGGAGATGACGGAAGCCCCGCGGGGCAACGTCCAGTCGAGCGTGCTGGCGCGCCTTCTGGCGCCCCACAGCGACGTGACCCGCAAGCGCGTGACGCTGCTGTACCGGCCGATCGACGCGGCGAGGGCCGCGGCGATTGTGGAGGCCGATATCCGCGCTGCGGAGTTCCGCATCTCGGCCACGGCCAAGCCGTCGGCGCGTGACCTGCGCTCGGCGCGGGCGGCGGCCGCGACCGCGCAGGAAGAGGCCTCGGGAGCGGGGCTGACGATGTTCGGCATGGTCGTCACGGCCACGGTCGATGACCCGGCGATGGTGGCCGATGCTCGCGCAACGGTGGACAACCTGGCGGCGACGGCGCGGCTGCGACTGCGGCCCGTGTACGGGTCGCAGGATTCCGCGTTCGCGGTCGGGCTGCCGCTGGGGCTGATCCCGCGCAAGCACATGAGCGCACCTAGCCAGATGAGGGAGCAGCTGTGAACGGGCGGACGACGAAGAAGACCAGGGCCGCGAAGTCGGAGGAGCTGCGGCCCCAGCGCACGCCCTCTCGGGGCTGGCTGGGTCGAGGCCGGGGCACTGCCGCGATGGTGCAGGCGCCGACGGAGTACCGCGGCACGACCAATCAGGTGTGCGGGCTGTGGCCGTTCTCGGTTGGGACCGGCACGCCGATGGTGGGGGTGCCGTTCGGGCGTCACATCACCACGCACGCGACGCTGTGCTGTGACCCGATCAGCTGGTACCAGCGCGCCAACCTGATCGGCAACCCGTCGGTGTTCTTCCTCGGCCGGCCCGGCCTGGGGAAGACCTCGGCCGTGATGCGGATGGCGGTGGGGCTGGCCGGTGAGGGGGTGATCCCGCTGGTGCTGGGTGATACCCGGCCGGACTACATCACCATGACGGAGAAGCTCGAGGGGCAGGTGATCAGCCTCGGTCGCAACAAGGGCTCGCTGAACATTCTGGATCCAGGCGAGGCACCGGCCGCCGCCGCCCGCCTGCGGGCAGCGGGCTTCGAGCAGGCCGCCCATGAAGTGATCGCGGATGCGCAGGGCGTGCGGCTGAACATGGTGGAATCGCTGATCACGATTCAGCGCAAGGCGTCCCCGACGGATCGGGAAGAGACGATCCTGTCGCGGGCGATCGCCTGGCTGGATGAGCATCACGAGGGGGTGCCGGTGCTCGCGGACCTGCTCGCGGTGATCCGCGCGGCCCCGCGGGAGCTGCGGGAGGCGGCCCTGGATCGCGGCGACAAGAAGAAGTATCAGCGCGTCACCGAGGGCCTGGAAGCGTCCCTCGTGGGCCTGCTGCCCGGTGGCCGCTTCGGGGACGTGTTCGCGCGGCCGACCACGGCGCCGATGCGCCGGGACCGGGCGGTGGACTTCGACGTCTCGTCCATCCCCTCCTCGGATGGGGACATGCGCGCGGCCGCGCTGCTGGCGTGCTGGTCGGTCGGGTTCGCCACGGTGGCGATCGCGCAGACGCTCGCGGACTACGCTCTCGAGCCGCGCCGGCACTACTTCGTGATCCTCGACGAGCTGCACCAGGCGCTCAAGGCCGGCCCGGGCCTGGTCGATCGCGTCGACTACCTGACCCGGCTGAACCGGACGAGCGCGGTGGGTCAGGCGATGATCACGCACACCATGAAAGACCTGCAATCGCTGCCGAACGAGGCGGACCGGCACAAGGCGCTGGGGTTCATCGAGCGCTCCGGGTTCGTGGTGTGCGGTGGGCTGCCGATGGCGGAAATGCCGCTGTTGAACCGGGTGGTGCCGCTGTCACGGCAGGAACAGGCGCTCTTGAGCGGCTGGCAGGACCCGCCAGCATGGGACTCCCAGCAGGGCAAAGAAGTGCCGCCTCCCGGGCGCGGGAAGTTCCTGGTGAAGGTCGGTGGGCGGCCAGGAATCCCGGTCGACGTGATCCTGACGGAAGCGGAGAAGTCCATCAGCATGAGCGCCCGACGCTGGACGGAGCAGTCCCGCACCGGCCTTCTCGAGGAGGAGAGTGCAGCATGAGCCCCACGAACAACCGTCGCAGTGACCCCGGCGGGCTGAGCAGCGAGGCCGTGATGGTCTGGGTGGTCTTGATTGCCCTCGCGACCATCGTGGGCGGGCTCTGGGTCACGATGCACCTGGGGCACCGCCTGGCCGGCACCGGCCAGGCGGTGCCGATGAACCCGTTCGACGTGACCTTCGGGCTCCTCGGCGGATCACTCCCGTGGCCGGGCACCGCGGGATGGGCGGTGCTCATCGGCCTGGCCGTCGTCGTCGTCCTGCTGGCCACCGTCATCGGAATGGCGGTGCGTCGCGCCGGCCGCCGACGCTCTCGCGTCGATCGGGCCGCGGCGTACATGGGCCGCGGCCGCGACGTCGAGGGCATCACCCAGAAGCACGCCGCCGCGACGGCCAAGCGGCTGGGGGTGCGCCGGCCGGCGTCGGAAGAGCCGGCGCCGGCCTCGGGCCTGGGGAAGGTCGCTCGGCGCAAGAAGGAGTCGGAGTGGGCCACGGGCGTGCCGATCGGAAAGACCGTGGCCGGCGGGGTGCCGCTGTTCGGGTCCTGGGAGGACATGCACGTCGACATCTGGGGACCGCGCACCGGTAAGACCACTTCGCGGGCGGTGCCGGCGATCCTGGACGCGCCGGGATCGGTGCTGGTGACCTCGAACAAGCGTGACGTCGTCGATGCCACGCGCGATGTGCGGGCGAAGGCGGGCGAGGTGTGGGTGTTCGATCCCCAGGGCATTGCCGAGGAGCCGGCGTCGTGGTGGTGGAACCCGCTGAGCTACGTCACCGACGAGGTGAAGGCCGCGGAGCTGGCTGGCCACTTCGCCGCCGGGTCGCGGGAGCCGGGAACCAAGGGTGATCCCTTCTTCGACGGTGACGGTCAAGACCTGCTCGCCGGGCTGCTGCTGGCGGCCGCCCTCGATGGGCGGCCGATCACGGACGTCTACCTCTGGACGACCAGGCCGGTGGACGACACCCCGGCGGACATTCTCAAGGCACACGGCCAAGAGCTGATCGCAGCGCAGGTGCGCGGCATCATCGGGTCGCCGGACAAGCAGCGCGGCGGCGTGTACGGCACGGCCCGGCAGATGGCGTCGTGCCTCACGAACCGCCAGGTCGCGGCCTGGATCACCCCGGCCGGGTCGCACCGGCGCGAGTTCTCCCCCGACGTCTTCGTGGCATCCGGGCGCGGCACGCTCTACAGCCTGTCCAAGGAGGGCCGGGGGACGGCGGGGCCGCTGGTAACGGCGCTGACCGTGGCCGTGGTCGACGCGGCGGAGCGCCTGGCAGTGAAGTCGCCCGGGGGCCGGCTGGAAACGCCGCTGCTCGGCGTGCTGGATGAGGCGGCGAACGTGTGCCGGTGGGCGCAGCTGCCCTCGCTGTACTCGCACTACGGGTCCCGCGGCATCGTGCTCATGACGATTCTGCAGTCCTGGTCGCAGGGCGTGGACGTCTGGGGCGAGTCCGGCATGAAGAAGCTGTGGTCAGCGTCGAACGTCAAGGTCTACGGCGGCGGCGTCAGTGAAGACGGATTCCTCGAGAGCCTGTCCAAGCTCATCGGGGATTACGACCGCCTGGCGTCGTCGACGTCGCACAGCAAGGGACAGCGCACTGTCTCCCAGCAGCTCCACCGCGAGCGGATTCTGGACGTGGCGGACCTCGGCGCGCTCCCCAAGGGCCGGGCCGTCGTGCTCGCCTCGGGATCGCGGCCCACGCTGGTGACAACGCAGCCGTGGATGGCCGGGCCGCACCGGGAGGCGGTGGAGGCCTCGATCCGGGCGCATGATCCGCTGGCGGAGCGGACCATCGCAGACGCCGAGAGCGAGCGGGCGACGGTTGAGGCTGTGCTGGGCACGGAGGAGCGGGCATGAGCGAGAGCGATTGGGGCGAGGACTCCTGGGAGGTTCCCCCGCCGCTAGAAGAGGAGACGGCGGCGCCGGCGGGCGCGAGCGTCCCCGCGGGTCTGGAGGTCGCCGGTGCGGCGGCGGAAGCCGTCGACGCCGCGGTCAAGAGCGCAGTGCGCAAAGAGGTGGCGGCGATCGCTACCCAGGCGGTCGCGGATGCGCTCACGGAGGAGCTGGTGGAGCAGCTGCGCGAGCAGGCGCAGGCCTCGGCGGCCGCGGCCGTCGAGGAGCAGCTGTCTCCGCCGGCCCCCGAACCGGAGGAGCCGGCTACGGGCGAGGACGAAGAGAAGCCGCCGGAGCTGGTCTACGGGTCCGTCGATGAGTTCGTGCGGGAGTACCTGCGGCACGTCTACCGTCGGCAGACCTCGGACCATCGCGTGTGGGCGGCACGCTGGTGGGAGTACGACGAAGCGGTGATCCGCCTCGAGGCGCTGTGGCGGGCGTGGGAGCACCTGCGGCTGGACCCGTCCACGGGCATGAGCGTGTGGTGGCGCGATCACGCCGACCACCACATGGCCGTACTGATGGACCCTGAGGGGCCGTTCGCCTCGGCGGAACGTTACGGCGACGAGAATGAAGCCCTGAAGGGTGCGCCGTTACCCTATGAAGCACCGCCGGAGGGGCTATTCCCGGATGCGCGGGAACTGACAGTCGTGAAGCCGGCGTATCGGCCAGAACAGCCGCCTCCTTCCCCCAAAAATTGAGAATCAGTGCGGCGCCCAGTCCAAGAGCGTGGTCAACGGAAGTGGCGCGAAAGCACCCGGAAACGGCCAACAACGACGAGGGGTCCCGATTTGCCTGCAAGCAGATCGGGACCCCTCTGTTCGTGGTGATGTCAGCGCAGAATCGCGACGTTTGTGCGCTCCCGCGTCTTCTCATTCACCAGCTGCAGCTTCGTGTCCCCATGAATCTCGTCCTCGAGGAACTTGTAGGCCGACACGGCGCGACGCACAATCTCGGTCACCGTGGTGCCATTCTCGTCCGCGAGCTCCTTGAGGGCTTCTGCAGTCTCATTATTGATGTTCACGCTCAGGCGGGGCATATGGGGTCTCTCCTTCAGTGCATCCCCTGCCCGAAGGCGCACCGTGCCAGCACGCGAGATCTTGTGACCCGTGGGGTGAGCCGACCGATGGGGGATGAGTCTGACCTCAGCATAGGGGCTTCGGCACCTATCGTCAACACGCCATGTACACGCTAGGCGTACGTCGTGCACACGATGGGCATACAGCATGTTGACCGCGTCTGCACAGGGATGCTACCGTTTGAGCAAAAGGTCAGGGCGGCAAGAGGCTCCCCCGATAGGTCCGGGAGGGCGTCATGCGAAAGAAGGTCCGCGACAAGGACAACTGCACGGTCGCCGTGGTCAAGTACCGTTGCGGACCGGAAGCGAGCGATGTCGAGGTGACGGACGCCTACCTTCGACCTTCGCTTGGCGTCGGCAGGGACGAGTCAGAGGCCCCTATCGCCCCAGATCGAAGCCCCTGGCCTGAACACGTTCAGTCGATGATTCTCGACAACGGCCCCCTTCACTTATCGGAGCCCGCCCCTGAGGGCGGGCTCCGCTTCGCTCTGAAAGGCCACAGCATTGCCTGGTCCTCCGAAGAGGGTGGCGCGGGCGGCTGGGTTCTGTGTTCTGAGGACGAGCCTGATGAGTAAGACGGAAGAGAGTTCTAAGCCGAGCCAGGATCCCGATCTAATCCTCGACGACGCCCCGGAGGGCGATGCTCCCGCACTCAAGAGAGCTGGGCCTGACCCAAAGACCTTTCACGAGCGCATGCAGGGTCGCTTGATCAGTCTCTTCACAGTCCTACTGATAGGTGCCATCCTCGTCGGAGGAGGGGGCTGGCTGTTCACTGAAGCGGAGCTGCGGGACTGGGTGAGCTTCACCGCTCCCATATTCACGCTCTCGGGTTCAGCTTTGGCTTACTACTTCGGCACGAGCCGCAACGACGACTGAGTGGCGCCGACAGAAAACTGCGAAGGCGGCCACACCTAACGGCACGGCCTTCGTACCTGTCAGCGGGTTAGGCCTCCGCGCTCCCGCTGTCGATTCGTGCCCGCTTGGCGTCGACCTCGGCGAGCACGCGGGGAATTGCCGCCCTTGGTGGCCTCGGTTGCAGGCGCACCTTGCGATACGTCGGCGCGCATCTGCCGGGCTACGGTCTCGTGATCGTGCCCCTGGGTCTCGAGGTCGGCGGCGGTGGTCGCCCGGCGTTCGGCGCTGTCGTACTTGGCGCCAGCCTCCTCGCGTGCGCCTTCGGCACGCTGCTCATGCTCCTCGGCGAGGGCAGGCCGGTCGGGTCGATCCTCCCGGCGGTCCTGCGCACGGCCCTCCTCGGCGGTGGCCTCGGCCATAAGTGCCGCCATCTCGGCCCGGTCCCGCTGCTCGGCCTCCTGCTGGTGCTGCGCCTCCGAACGACGCACAGCGGCCATCTGTTCCTTGGTCATGATTTGCGGGAACTTCGCAGCGATCGCGAGATCCACGTCTCGGTCTTTGCCGATCCAGCCGCGCATGTCCTCGAACTGCTGGCGACGAGTTGGGGTGAGGTCGCCGGCCCGCGGGGTGCGGTCAATGAGGGCCAGGGCGTCGTCCCGGGAGACATGACGCGTGGTCTTCGCGTCCTCGTAACTCTCGGTGAGGACGTACCTGGCGGGCATGGGCTCCCCGCGCTCGGCGCTCACCTGGGCTCGTAGCTGGTCGGGACTGATGCCGTGGCGGGTGCGCAGCTCGTCGGCGATGCGCTGCTCGGCCCGGGCCGCTTCGGGTTCCTCGTCGCGCCATGCCACGGCGGACTCGTAGGCCTGGGCGATGCGCTCGGGTGATGCGTTCTCCCACCAGTCGGCGCGCTGGACGCCGGAGAGGTCTGCGCAGACGGCGCGCTGCTCGGCGGCGAGTCGGGATTGCAGCTCGCGGGCTTCTCGTTCGCTGGTGGCCTGGGCGCGGCGTAGTGCGTCCTCGCGCATGCGGGCTATCCGGTCGCCGGCCTGAGCTGCCGCGGTGATCAAGAGCCGCGTCTGGCCCTCGATCGCTTCTTCGATGCCGTCAGATTCGTCGACCATGGCAGGTCTCCTCTCTCATCGCTCGGCGCCGCGCTCGGGGCCGGGCCGGTTGGGTTGACGGGTCCTGCGGGGTTTGATGGGTCGCGGGAGTGGATCGACGGCCGCGGTGGCGTCGTGCGCGTTGCCGGCGCGGAGGCGATCGAGCATCGCCTGGGCCTCGGGGTCGAGGTTCGCCGGTCGCTCGAGCGTTGCGGTCGCGCCGGCGGGGCGAGCTGCCGCCGCGGGGGCTGGGAGGGCCTCGCGGACGCGCACGAGACGGGCGCGTGTCTCGTTGGCGAGGAGCTGGGCTTGGCGATGCTGTTCGGCGGCTTTCGCGGCGTCATGCACTGACTGGGTGAGCCGGAGGAGTTGCCGGATCATGACGGCCTGGCCGACGGTGCCGCGGCCGCCCCGTGCCGCGGAGGCGAGGAGCATGGCGCTGCCGGATAGGGCGCTGGTGCCGATCTTCTGCGGCGGCGGGGTGGAGCGGTAGGTCTGGGCTGAGCGGGAGAGGGCTTCGGCGGCCGCGGCGAGGTCGCCGGGCCGCTCTTCGGTGGCGTTAGACCATGCGGCGAAGGCGCCGGCTGTCTGGCGCGCGACGGTGGCCCACGTGTCGCGATCCTCGAGCGGCACGGCGCGCAGCTTCTCGACGAGCTGACCCAGCTCGCGGCTGCGCTGTTCCCATTGCGCGGGGTCGGGCTCCATGGCCTCGCGGCCGGGGGCGACGACGCGCCAGCCCCGCTTGGCTGCCGCCCACTCGTCGACGGCCTCGCTCGCACCGGTCGGGGTGTCGGGCCAAGACTCGCGCAGCCGGGGTAGACGGAGGTCCTTGCCGAGGTGTCCACCGCCGTACCAGATGGGCCGCTCTCCCGCCGTGGGCCGCTCGGCCACGCTGTAACCCGTCACGACGTCGGTGCGGCCGTCTGCGAAGCGGGGACGGACCAGGAGGCCGGAACGGCGCATTCGGCGCACGAACTCCGCCTCGTCGCCGGCGGCTGCCGCGCACCCGCGAACCTTCACGCCGAGGACGTGGCGAGGCTGATCAGCCCGTAGCTCGGCGGCGATCCGTGCGCGCCGATCTTCGCGCTCGAGGTAATCCCACGCCGGGCGCTGCTGGCCGAGATCACTCTTGCGGGCGCCCTCGTACTTGGCGCGGGCACGCGCGGTCGCCTGGGCCTCGCGCTCAGCCGGCTTGTAGCCCCGGGTGGCACGCTCAGCCTTGGCCGACTCGAGGGGTTCGAGTCCGTGCTGGACCTCGAGAGCACGACTGACCTTCTGGGCGCGGTGGAAGTCGTTGTGCACGCTGGCTTTTGTGCCGTCCTCGCGCACGAGGTCCACGACGATGTGCACGTGATCGTTACCGTTCTTCGACAGGCCGTGGCGGACGGCAACCCAGCGGCATGGGGCCTTCGGAGAGTCGGGGTCGTCGAACTCCATCGCGCGCACGAAGTCGTTAGCGATCGCTTGCCACTTCTCGTCGGTTTGAACGCCCTCGTCCGCGCGCAGCGACAGCGAGCAGTGCCACACGTGGCCGCCGTTGACGTCGACCTCGAGCAGCTTACGGGGGCGGTCCAGATGGCGCGCGATCGCGAGCGCTGAATCTCGGCTCAGTTCGGCATCGTCGTGCCACGCCATCATTGCGGGATCACCGGCCACGAGGTGAGGCTCCGCGTGCTCGTTCGCGCGACCCGGTCCCACCAGGTAGGTCATCAGGCCGGCCATGCGATCGCCGCGCACTACGTTCGGAATCATCGCTCATCCTTGACCGGACGCGGCGGCTTCACTACAGGCTTGAACTCGGCTCGGTGCTCGGCCCAGCCCCGATCAAGTTCCGCCTTCCGCAGCTCGTGCGGAGCCGGCCGCTCGCTGTCCTGGGCCAAGTTGTCCTTGCGGAAGCCGGCCATGAGTCTTGAGTCTTCGTCACCCGAGAACTTCGTATCCAGCCGTTGGATGTTCTGAGACGTCAGTAGGAACGGGCCCGATCGCATGGCTGGAAGCCCATCAAGCGCATCATTGGTCAAGCCACCCTCTCGTCGCCAATCGAAGGTGTCACCCGACATGCGCAGTGCGCGGTCCAGGTCATGCATGAAGTCCTCAATCTGAGCATGGAGAGCCCCCGCTGATGGGGCTCGAAGCTCCTCGCGGCGAGACACCCACGGGAACTGACGAGACCGCACGAAGTACTTTCTAACGACCGGCTTCAAACGTGGTTCGATCGCCTGCACCGCCCACATCAGGGTGAGGCTCGCTGCCCGCATCCGGTCTGTCACGTCGAGCAGCTCGTCATTCGACCGCTTCTCGGCACTCGGGTCGTCCTCGATCGGCGACTGATGACGGAGAATCAAGTCCCCCCGCGCAACCTGCACAACCCGCAGGCGGGCTTCAACCACGGTGGGGCTCAGAAGGGAAATGAGAGCAGCATCAACAGCTCCGTTTCGCTCGGACCTGAGCTGCCGAACGTAACTGAGTATCGCCTGGAACACCGTGACGATGAGCGCCAGAAACGCGACCACCGCCGTGGCAGGGAGTGGCTGGAGGAACAGAGCTTCGCCTCCACCGTCCGACATCAGATCAGCCGATCCACAGCATCGTCGATACGTGCAGCGGTGCGCCGTACGGCGTCGAGAGTTGCGCGCATCTCGTCCTGCACCTCGCCTGTGGCGTTCGTCGCGCGCGCGATCTGGTTGACATTGTTCGAGATGGCGGCGAGGAGGCGATGCAGCTTGAACAGTTCTGCCGCTGCCTGCTTGCGTTCGGTCGGAGTCTCACGACGATCGAGACTCAGCGCCGACTCCACAAGTAGGCGCGGGATGGTGACGTTCTGCTCGAGAGCTAGACGTGCCAGCGCACCCTCTTCCTCGGCGGAAACGCCAACCTTATGGAAGTGCTGTCGCCCTCCGTCGACGTTGGCGCGACGGCGCCGAGAGAACAGTGCCCGGCGGGCTTCATCCTCTGCCATGGGAGGCACCTCCTCGGCCCAGCGCAGCGACCCCGCCCCGTGCGGGGACCACACGAACAGTGTGCCCGGCCCTCGACACAAAGTCGAGGGGCCGAGCGAGTTAGGGAACTTAACTCTATAGCTTGCTCCGTGCGGGGCGCGTTTCAGGATGTCTCACGCTGACAGTCGTGAGACCGGGTGGCGGGGCCGCCCTGGCTGTGCCGGATCATCGACCAACGGCACCGGTGCCGGATACGCTCGGGGCATGGCTACTACACCCACACCGGAAGAGGCCGTCGAGCGCGCGACGCGTGCACAGGATCAGCGGATCGAGACCGTGCGCGTTCTGGCTCAGACACGGCAGGAACTCACCAATGAACGTGAGTCGGCGGACCGTGAGCGTGCCGAGTTGGAAACGCGCCTCAAGGAGCGGATGCGCGACTATGAAGCGGCGGACGTGAAGGCGTTCAACGCGGCGACGGCTGCCGGGTGGACGCCCGAGGAGCTGCGCAAGATCGGGTTCCCTGAGCCTGAGAAGAAGCGGCGTGCACGGCGTCGCTCGACGGCACGGCCCAAGCAGCAGGAGACCGCGCAGGACGGCACGGAGCGCGGCGCATCGAAGGTCACCGAGAGCAACGAGCACAGTGGTGCCTAACAGGTAGGGGTGTCCTCGTGTCCAAGAGGTCGCCGTACGGACTCGCAAAGGGAGACCGTCGTCGGATTGATCGGCATCTCGATCACCTCGATCAGCGCCCTATCAGCGGCAGTGATGAGGCAACGATCGCGGGTGCCGTATGTCTAGCCACGGGGCTGCACGATGCCTCCTCGATCGCGGCGCTGACTATTGGGTTGGTGCCGATTACGATTGCGGTGGTGGTAGGCGGAGCCAGCACGAACATGAGTATCGCGATGCTGCTCCTCGGCCTTCTCATTGGTGCAGCACTGATGGGTTCCGTTGTCATCGCTATCAAGGCACAGGCGTCCACTGCTGAGGCCGCCCGTGCGGTCGTAGAGCATCGCGTAAGCGCTGCACGTTCGCTGCACACGGCTTCCGCAGAAATTTCCAACCAGTCAGGGCGCTTCCAGCGCGTGCGGAGACGCCGGCGGGTTGCACGCGCGACCCGTCCGGAAGCTCTTCGGTGAGTCGGATACGGACCGGGCCGGTTCTCCCCACTCCCCGATGCCCAATGGTCTCCCTCCGCCTGCGCGGGTAAAGGGATCGGGCAAGCACGCCTGCGGCGCCCTCCGGGAGTTGCTGCGCAACTTCCTTCCCCTCAACCCTTGACCCGCTCCGGCTCCGGGAGGGGCGGCATGTATCGGGGAATGGGGAAAAGAAGGGTCGGGTCTGTCTACTTGGCGGGGTGGCTGCGGCTGCCGTCATGGCGCGTGAGGGCGCGGTGGACGGTGGACTTCCCGACCTCAAGTGAGGCGGCGATATCTGCGAGGCTTTGGCCGCTGGCACGCAGGCGCACAGCGGCGTCGATCTTCTCGGGGGCCATGACTGATGGGCGGCCGCCGATGCGGCCGTGGGCGCGCGCGTGAGCGAGCCCGCGCAGTGTGTTGTCGCGGGTGGTGTCGACGCGGAGCTGCGCGAAGACGGCAACGATGCCGAACAGTGCGCGCCCCATGGGGGTGGTCGTGTCTATCTCGGGCTCGGTGAGAGACCGGATGTCGATCCCGCGGTCGTTGAGTTCGGAGAGTGTGTCGATGGCCATCCGCTCGGCGCCGGGCCGGTACAGCTCGGCCACCTGTGCCTCGGGGTTCTGATCCCGTCGAGAGACACGCGCGTACCCGATGAGAGCACTCACCGCTCCGCTCCCCCGTCACGCCCAACCGTTGGTCCGCGCGGCGGGGTTGACCCTGGCCGCGTCGGGCCGGCGCTCGACGAGCGTCCGGGGAAGCTCGCGTCACGAACAGAGGATCGACTCGCGCTAGGGCCAGCGGTGCGCTCCTGTGGGGTCTCCACGGCCCGTAACTCGGCTCCGGGCCGGCTGCGCTGCCGGTGCACCTCGAGGAGCGGCTGAGCCTGAGGAGAGTCCGCCTGGTCCATGCCTGTGCGGTAGACGCGGAAGTCGGCCACGGCGCTGCACTGCTCGGCAAGCACGCGGGCGTTGTGCTCCGGCTTCGATCGGCCTTCTGGGCCGTCGAAGACGTCACGGGCGTACTCGCTGGGGACCCAGCGGCCGCCGAGGTCGCTGCGGCCGTCGATAGCGGCTTGGTATTCGCGCTGCCATCTCGAGCGAATGCGCTTCTCCGACAGCTTGAAAGGAACTTCGACGTCGACCACCTGGACTCTGTAGCCCTCGGCGGCTAGCCGGTCTCCCAGCTCGAGCGCGCTGGCCTCTCCGCTGAGAACGGTGTCCACGACGATGTTGTCGCCGGCGGCGATCGCCCGATCGCGCAGGAGCCTGGCGAGGTAGGAGGACTCCTCGTGCACCAGGCTGGCCAGCTCGAGGGGGAAGAACCGCTCCCCCTCGACCTCGAGGTCTCGGATGGTATCGGGCTTGAGCCAGCCCTCGAGGGAGCCGTCGCGGCCGGCTTCATCGAGCAGCAGCTCCTTGAACTCGTCTGCGTCGACGTTGCGGTAGGTCGCCAGCCTGGCCCCGAGGACGTCGCCCTTCACGCTGCCCTTGCCCGCTCCGGGCGGGCCGGCGAGCACGAGCGCCTGACGCTCTTGGAGGACGTCGGGCGCGGACTCCCACACCTGTGTGCGGAGACGGCGGTGCAGCCGCTCGCGGCTGGGCGTGGGGTGTCCCGCAACCCACCACTGGGAATTTCGGATGCTGGCCGTTGGGGCGTCAGCGCCCAGCGCTTCGCCCGGTCGGGACAGCGCGCGAACAACGTCGATGTGGCGCTGTATCTCCTCAGAGGCCATGACGGCGATTAAACACGTCCTCGTAGACGTCCTCGCCGATCAGGCCCCGGTCGATCGCGATCGAGAGCTCGGACCAACTGCCGGGAGGGTCCACGGCCATCCAGTCATAGCCATCGGTCGTCCCGCTCTCGGCGTACGGGAACCGCACGAGCTGGTCGACCAGCTCGTCACGGCCGAACTCGCCGGCGTCGTAGCGCTGGCAAATCTCGAGCGGCGTCGCCCCCCTGAATCCCTCCAGCGGATCCGGGTCCTTCGCTGCCACCTGGAGCATCTTGTGGATGGTCGGCTGGGACACCTCCACCAGGGCAGCGATCTTCCGCTCCGAGAGACCGTCGTCCCTGTAGCGCTTCACCTCACGGCGAATCTCAAGCTCGAGCAGGTCACGCCGACTGCGAAGCCGACGAACCCTCTGCCCGGGACGCTCATCCCTCATCGACTGCGCAGGAGGAGCGACGCTCTCGGGGGACGACGCGCGCGCCAGGGGCTTCCTCCCCGCCACCTTCACGTGCTTCTTGAAGACCGCGCGCTGCTTGGCCAGCTGCTTGGAGACTGCGCGCTGCTTAGCGGTTACCACGCTCTTCTGGCGAAGCCTGGCGTTCTTGATCGCCATGGCGATCACCTCCCTCTTCACCTCACAGTCTACCCGCAGGCGATAGTGAACACTATCAGGTCTGTCCCAGACACATCCGGTTGGGGGATGCGCGAGTACTGGTACGAGTTTCAGGACTCGCGGAACGGGAGCGACGCGCTCACTGGGGGCCATCCAAGAAACCCTCGTTCACGCGTGGCAGCCCAGGCACTCCGGGCGCAACTCACCCTCCGTCCGCCCTGCGTTCGAGCCGGCATAGAGTGCGCGATGCTCTCGAAAGTTCAGTGCGCGCGCACGCCCGGACAGGCCAGCGCCGCACGGCTCCACGCAGCTCGCCACCCATGAAGTAGCTAGCAAGGGGAGGAGGTGGTCGCATTAGACGCAGCGATGAGCTTTGATCAGAGCCCATCCGCCCGCCAGGCCGACCTCGCAACCCTCAGGGCGACGCTACGACGTGCCATAATGCGGTATGGCACACCTTCAGGTCACGGCAGGCCGCACGCTCCTCGAGGGGTACATAAAAACTCCGCCAGTGGGGCTATCCGAGCTGATCTGGAATGCATTTGACGAGGACGCCAGCACTGTCCGCATCGAGATAAACAAAGGGCATCTCGGAGGCATCGACTCCATCCGCATAACAGATGATGGCGGCGGAATGAACCGGGAACGTGCCGATATTGCATTCTCGAGAATCGGCGATAGCTGGAAGAATGTTCCCGGTAAAACATCCGAGGGAGGGCGCCCCGTCCACGGGCGGCACGGCCGGGGACGCTACGCCGCATTTTCTTTGGGTTCAGTTGTCCACTGGACCTCAACCGCCGTAGGGGTTGACGCCGCCACGCTAGGCACAATCAAAGTAAAGGGGTCTCGGGCGAACCTCAACACCTTTGAGGTTGAAGACGTTCAGCCGTCGGGACACCCAGGAACTAGTGTCGAAATCTTTTCCCCCACACCTGAAGCGGTTAAGGCCTTCGACTCAACGGATTCACTCCGAAACCACCTACTATCCGAGTTTGCCTTAAGGTTAGATAGGCACCCAGATTTCACTATATACTTTCTCGGCACGCCACTCGACCCCGCCTCGGCGATCGCAAACAAAACCGTCATCAACATTGACTTGCCGAATGACATTCAGGGCAACGCAAAGCTCACTGTGATCGAATGGAAACTAAGTGGCGTAGAAAGACGTCTCTACCTTTGCGACGCGGGAGGCACGGTCATTGATGAGCGGCCTCCTGGCATCCATGCCGTGGGGGCCGAATTCACTGCGTACCTCCAATGGGATGGGTTTACAGCGACTCAGGATCTCATCCTAGAAGGAGACGAAGAAACTCCCGCAGGAAAGGTTCTCGACGCGGGCCGTCTTGCGCTTCGATCACATCTCGCACAGTCCTCGCGACAGCGCGAGGTGGACACGGTTAATCGATGGAAGGCGGAGGGTGTCTATCCCTACGAGAGCGATCCCAGCTCAGCTGTAGAGAGAGCTACTCGTGATACATTTAATATCGTCGCGATGGCCGCCTCCAGGACCGTTGACGAGGCGAAATCTCGATCATCGAAAGCGATGGCACTAAGCCTCCTTAAAGAGACTTTTGAAAATGATCCCGAGGCTTTACTGCCGATCCTGCGGAAGTTTGCCCAGCTTCCGACGTCTCGTATCGACGAGCTGCAGGACATACTCGAGCGCACAACGCTCAGTCATTTGATTACACTCGGCCGAGACATTGGGGACCGAGTAGATTTTTTGAATGGCCTCAATGCCCTCCTGTTCGACCGAGCAACCAAGAAACGAATGCTTGAGCGCCGACAGCTTCACCGAATATTGGCACACGAGACGTGGCTGTTTGGCGAGGAATGGTCTCTGACGGGCGACGACGAGCGCCTTACGGAGGTTCTGAAAAAGTTCCTTGTCAAGCTGGGCCTTGACGTTGAGCTTGCCGATCAGAAACCCGTGCTGCGCGAAGATGGGTCCGACGCTATCCCGGATCTCGTCCTCGGTCGCCAACTAGAGACGAGGGAGAACTTTTTCTCTCACCTTGTTGTCGAGCTGAAGCGACCTAACCACAGAATTTCAGACGATGACGTTTCGCAGATTCGCAGTTATGCGAGCGCGATAACCAACGACGAGCGATTCGATCAGACCAATGCATCCTGGGAGTTCTGGCTGATTGGCAATGAGACCACTCGAGAGGTCGATGAGTTTCGCAATCAAGAGGGCCTTCCCTTCGGCCTGGTGCAGAATAGCAAGAAGTATCAGATATTCGTTCGGACATGGGCAGAGGTGCTGGGGGACGCCGCGCATCGGCTAAAGTTTGTTCAACGCTCATTGCAATTTGAGTCAACTCGAGATACCGGGCTTGCTTTTATGAGAGAGAAGTTTTCTGCCTACCTCCCAGAGAGCGCTCGTGGGATCACGGAAGAGGCTCTCGATAACGCCGGCCCTCAGGGGCATGGGGAAGTCGATGATTCGCGTTCCACCGATGTGGCGTAAAGCCGAAAGCCCTATTCTCAAAGGTGAGCCGTTCTAAGCTATTGTTGCGCCGCACCGTAGGCGTATCCTATTGATCAAGTGTTGGGCGGCCATGAGCTAGGTAGCGGTACAGCGTGGATCGGCTGATGCCGTACTCACGCGCGATATGGGCTTTGGGTGTGCCGGCGAGGGCGGCGTTGCGGACGGAGCGGATCTGGTCGCTCTCGAGGCTGCGGGGCCGGCCCTTGTAGGCGCCGCGCTTCTTCGCGGCGGCGATGCCCTCGGCCTGGCGCTGGCGGATGAGCTCGCGCTCGAACTGCGCGAATGCACCCATCATGTTCAGCTGGAACGCAGCCATCGGGTCCGCGTGCCCGGGCTCGAAGGCGAGCCGCTCCTTGAGGAACTCGACGCTTGCGCCCTTCCGGGGGCGCTGCTCGGTGTGCTCGGCAGGGTCGCCGGTGATCTGCTGGACGATGTCGTTGAGGTCGATGACCGACCGGGCCAGGCGGTCCATGGACGCGACGACGACGTGGTCGCCGCGGCGGACGTGCCGGATGAGGGCCTGCAGCTGCGGGCGGTCCGTCGCGCTCTTGCCGGACTGCTTCTCGGTGAAGACCTGGTCGCACTCCCCCACCGCCTCGAGCTGCCGCGCGAGGTTCTGGCCGGCCGACGACACCCGGAGGTACGCGACCCGTTGACCCGGGGCCCGATGTGTGTCACTCATGTCTAAGACCTTAGCCGAGACATGTGCCAAAAGACGGCATTTAACCCTGTGGAACAGGGACGATGTGGATGTGATGGCTTGGTGGCGGGCTTCTGTGATCGCTCAGTGGCGGTGCAGGCGCGGTCAGGTGGCGGCCGTGGTGCGGCGCAGCTCGCGGTAGATGGTGGTGCGGGAGACGTTGAACAGCTCGGCGAGCTCGGCTTGGGTGTGTTCGCCGGCCGTGTGCAACGTCAACAGGTGCTTGCGCTGAGAGGGCGAGAGCTTGGGCTTCTTGCCTTTGAGTTTGCCCTTGGATCTGGCGATGGCCATGCCTTCGCGGGTGCGCAGGCGGATGAGGTCCGCCTCGAACTCGGCCACCATGCCGAGCACGTTGAACAGCAATCGGCCGACGGCGTCGTTGGGGTCGTAGACGCTGCCTCCGAGACTGAGCGCCACTCCCTTGATGGTGAGCTCGTCCGCGATGTCCCTCGCGTCCGGGAGCGAGCGGGCCAGCCGGTCGAGCTTGGTCACCACCAGGGTGTCGCCGTCCCGGGTCGCGGCCAGCGCTTCGCGCAGCCCGGGCCGGGCGCGGGCCGTTCCCGTCAGGCCGTGGTCGAAGTAGATGTTCTTGCTCTCGACTCCGAGGCGCTCAAGCGCTTCCCGTTGGGCGGAGAGGTCTTGCTCGAGAGTCGAGACGCGCGCGTAGCCGACATGCATGTCCCCATTGTTGCAGTTACCCTCCCCTCACCGCCCATGTCACCGTACGGGTCTTGCGTACATGGCCATCCCTCGCAAGAAGTCGTCGAGGAGCGAGCTTGCTCGACGTACGGTGAAGGATCCCCTTACGGGCATGCGATCTGGGCTGACGCCTGTGACCGAGTGTTCAGTGCGCGCTGTATAGTTCAGTCCATGCTGACTATTGCTTCGCGTCTCGACGTGATGAACCGCCTGGGTCGTGCACTGGCCGACCCCACTCGATCCCGGATCATCTTGACCCTGCTCGACCATCCCGCTTACCCGGCGGAACTGGCCCGAGATCTGGACCTGACACGCCCGAACGTGTCCAACCACCTGGCATGCCTGCGCGATTGCGGGATCGTCGTCTCCGAGCCCGAGGGTCGTCGGACACGATATGAGATCGCCGATTCGCACCTGGCGCAGGCGCTGACGGCACTGGTCGATGCCACCCTGGCAGTGGACGAAGACGCCCCGTGCATCGATCCCGCCTGCTCGCTTCCCGGATGCGACGCAGCTGGGGAGGGCGCATGATCCTCACCTCGGTCTTGCAGGCGATGGGCCTGTTCGCAGCGACCAACATCGACGACATCATCGTGCTCTCCCTCTTCTTCGCGCGAGGGGCAGGCCAGCGCGGCACTACCGCCCGCATTCTGGCCGGCCAGTACCTCGGATTCGCCGGCATCCTCGGTGCCGCGGTCCTGGTGACCATCGGTGCCGGAGCATTCCTGCCCTCGGCAGCCATCCCGTACTTCGGTCTCATCCCTCTGGGCCTCGGCCTCTGGGCCGCATGGCAGGCCTGGCGCGGAGACGATGACGACGATGACGACGAGGCCAAGGTTGCCGGCAAGAAGGTCGGCGTGTGGACAGTCGCAGGCGTCACCCTTGCCAACGGCGGCGACAACATCGGCGTCTACACCCCTGTCTTCCTCAGCGTGGAACCTCTCGCAGTAGTCGCCTACTGCATCGTCTTCCTCGCGCTCGTCGCGGTCCTGGTGGCCCTGGCAAAGTTCGTCGCCACCCGCCCCCCGATCGCCGAAGTGCTCGAACGCTGGGAGCACATCCTCTTCCCCATCGTTCTCATCGGCCTCGGCATCGTGATCCTCGTCAGCGGCGGAGCCTTCGGACTCTGACGTAGCGGCAGCGATCCAAACGGCCCCGACCGGGCGCACCCCTCTCGGTTCAGACCGCGACACCTACCTGCAGCCAGTCCTGCGTGATCGCGGCAACAAGACCGCCACGGAGCGCTGCAAAAACCCCGCCACCAAGCGAACGAAGCCACAGGACGATGCCTCGCCGGCGGCTGTCCCGTTTGGGTATACCTGAACGGCACACTGTGTCCAGGCCGGGGTTTCGGAACCTTTAGAGATTCTCACCAGATCAGTGCTGTCAGTGTCCGAAGTCGACTGCACGAGTGTCCGCAGTCGGCTGCACAGCTCAGAGGTTGCGTAGTCGTTGTCTGGTGAGGCGACGACCCACGATGGCAAGGGGGTGTCGACCTGTCTTCACAAGTTCGCGTCTGCGGCCGAATCGCCTGTTCGCCTGCGGAGTCACTCCCGATCAGCAACTGTGTACACTCGACCCGTACGACAGGGGAGCGCCGTGAATGGGCGCTGAGAGTGCGCAAGCAGACCCTTGAACCTGAACCGGTTAGCACCGGCGGAGGAAGTCGTGTGGTGACCGTTCGCTCGCGAACATCCACCTATGCGTTCTCGCATGCAATTGCACCCGCCGGACATCCTTCCCCTGTCGACGCGCCTTGCCATGGACGGCAGCGCACAATTCGACAGAGGAGACGCTCATGACCGACGCTCACCGATCCACACCCGCCATCGCCACCATCACCGTCGACCCGAACGGCGACGTCGCGGAACTCCGCGCCTCGGTGGCCGAGCCGTGGGACGCCGCCGTCGGCCACCGCTTCGTCAGGGAACTGTTCGCCGGCACGATCGACGACGAGGTCCTCATCGGCTACCTCGTGCAGGACTACCAGTTCTTCGACACCTTCCTCTCCATGCTGGGAGCATGTGTCGCCTACGCGGACGAGGTGCCCGCCAAACTGCGTTTCGCCCGCCAGCTCGGCATGCTCGCGTCGGACGAGGACGGCTACTTCCAGCGGTCCTTCGACGAGCTCGGAGTTCCTGAGTCCGAACGCACCGCACCCGAACTCACTCCCACCACCACCGCGTTCAGGGAGGCGATGACCGAGGCGACCCGATCGCAGTCGTACCCTCACCTGCTCGTTCTCCTCGTCATCGCCGAATGGCTCTACCTCGATTGGGGCGAGCGCGAGGCGCCGATGCCCGAACGCTTCGTCCACCGCGAGTGGATCGAACTCCACCGCGGCACCGGCTTCCAGGAGTGGGTGCAGTTCCTCGTCGACGAGCTGGATCGCGTCTTCCTCCAGGATTCTGCTGCGCGCGATCGCCTCGCCGCGGTGTGGAAGCACGTCGTCGACCTCGAACTCGCGTTCTTCGATACCGCTTACGCGTGAGGCGCGGGCCGGTGACCGTCGTGGTCCCGTCATCGAGCTGAACGGTCACCGGAGATCGCGCGACTGAACCTGCGGGGGGTGCCCGAACTCAGTGGGCGATGAGGCCGCGGGCCGCGTTCCGACGTCCCGGCTGTAGGCTAATGAGTGACGCGGGGTGCCGTGCTGGCACGGCTGAGATCACACCCGTTGAACCTGATCTAGTTCGTACTAGCGAAGGGAACGTCGCCGATGTCGGCACCTTCTTCCGTCCCTGCCGTCCCACTCGATGCTGCCGCGGTGGCCGAGGCTTTGGCCGCGATGCGCGGGCACGCCCCGCTGGTGCAGTGCCTGACCAACGTCGTCGTGGCCCAGTGGACGGCGAACGTCCTGCTCGCGGTTGGCGCGAGCCCGTCGATGGTCGACAACCCGGAGGAAGCCGGGCCGTTCGCCGCTGTCGCCGATGCGGTCCTGGTCAACCTCGGCACGCCTCAGGAGGCGACGGTGGCCGCGATGCACGGCGCGGTCAGCGCCGCCGCGGCGGCCGGCACCCCGTGGGTACTCGACCCGGTCGGGGTGGGCGGGCTCGTCTGGCGCACCCAAGTCGCCACGGGCCTGCTCGCACACGCCGCCCCGGCGCTCATCCGCGGCAACCCCTCGGAGATTCTTGCTCTGGCCGGTGGGGGCAGCGGTGGGCGGGGTCCGGAGAGCGTCGATGCCGCCGAGGACGCCGTCGACGCCGCCCGCGTGCTGGCACGGGAGCACGGCACCGTCGTCGCGGTTTCCGGTGAAGTCGACCACCTCACCGACGGCACCCGACTGGTCCGGGTGGGCAACGGCCATCCGTGGCTGACCAAGGTCACCGGGGGCGGGTGCGCACTGGGCGCCCTCATGGCCGCCTTCGCCGCCACCGCCGACGACCCGCTGCTGGCCGCTACCTCGGCGACCGCGACGTACACCGTGGCGGCCGAGGTCGCGGCCGAGCGTGCCGCCGGGCCGGGGAGCTTCGCCGTCGCGCTGCTGGACTCCCTCGCCACCCTCGACCCGAAGGAGCTGACCGAGAAGGTGGTGCTCCGGTGACCCGCCGGCCGGTGGACCTCAGCCTCTACCTCGTCACCGACACCGGTTTGTGCGGGCCGCGGGGGGTGCCCGCGACGGTGGAGGCCGCGGTCGCGGGCGGGGCCACCATGGTGCAGCTGCGTGACCCGGGGACCACCGACGCCGACTTCGTCGCCCTCGGCCTGGCGGTGCGCCAGGTGCTGGCGGGGAGCGGGGTGCCGCTGATCGTCGATGACCGGGTCCACCTCGTTCAGGACATCAGCGCCGACGGCGTCCACGTCGGTCAGCGCGACATGTCCCCCAGCCAGGCCCGGCAGCTGCTCGGGCCGGACGCCATCGTCGGGCTGTCGATCAGCACGATCGAGCAGGTCCGTGCCGCCCGAGCACTCGGTGACGACGTCCTGGACTACCTGGGCGTCGGACCGGTCTGGCCGACGGCGACCAAGCCCGACCACGGCCCTGCGATCGGCCCGGACGGGGTGGCCGCGGTGGCCGCCGCGAGCCCGTGGCCGGTCGTCGCCATCGGTGGTATCACCACGGTGCGGGCCGGTGCGCTGCGCCACAGTGGGGTCGCCGGAGTGGCGGTCGTGTCCGCGGTGTGCGCCGCAGAAGATCCAGCCGCGGCGGCCGCAAGCCTGCGGGCCACCTGGGACGGTCAGCCGTGAGCCCCCGCCCGCCGGTCGCGCTGACGATCGCCGGCTCGGACCCCTCCGGCGGGGCCGGCATCCAAGGCGACTTGAAGACCTTCTCCGCACTGGGTGCCTACGGCACCGCAGTGCTCACCTCGCTGACCGCCCAGTCCACCCAGGGAGTCACCGGTGTCCATGTCGTCCCCGCGGACTTCGTCCGCGCCCAGCTGGACACCCTCGTTGATGACGTGGCGGTTGACGCCACCAAGATCGGGATGCTTGCCTCCGCGGCCACCATCGAGGCCGTCCTCGCCTTCCTCGACGAGCGCGCCGACGCGGTGCCGGTCGTGGTCCTTGACCCCGTCATGGTCTCCACCGCCGGTTCCCGGCTGCTGGCCGAGGACGCCGTCGAACCGATGCGCCAGCTCTTACCGCACGTCTCCCTCATCACCCCGAACCTCCCCGAGGCCGCCGTCCTGCTCGACACCGACCCCGCCGAGGACCTCGACACCATGCGCGCCCAGGCCGCCGCGCTCCGGGAGATGGGCGCCGCGCGGGTACTGGTCAAGGGTGGCCACCTCGGCGGCGACGCACACGCCACCGACCTGTGGCTCGACGACGCGGGCGAGCAGCTCCTGACCGCCCCGCGGGTACCCACGGTCAACACCCACGGCACCGGCTGCGCCCTGTCCTCCGCGATCGCCGCACTGGCCCCGCGCACCGGCTCCCTCCTGGAGGCCACCCGCCAGGCCAAGACCTGGCTCACCGGCACCCTGCGGGCCGCCGACGCGCTCCACATCGGCCACGGACCCGGCCCCGTGCACCACTGCCACGACATCTGGAAAGACGAGAACGACCGGAAGGACGGCGACCGATGACCAGCCCACACACCACCATGCCCGAGACGATCCGCGACCACGACGACACCGGTGTGTTCAGCGCCGTGGCATGGCACCGAACGGCCACGGTCCGCGAGGCGATCGATGCGCTGCCGTTGCTGCACCAGCTGACCGACGCGACCCTGGCGGAAGAGACGTTCCGGCACTACCTCGCCCAGGACGCGCTCTACCTGGCCGACTACGGCCGGGTCCTGGCCGCGGCCGCCGCTCAGGCCCACGCGTCGGAGGAAATGGCGTTCTGGGCGCAGGCCGCGCGGGAGGTGGTCGAGGTCGAGCGGCAGTTGCACGCCGCCCATGTCACCGACCTCACCGCCGCCGAGCCATCACCGACCACGGTTGCCTACACCTCCTACCTGCTGAGCCTCGCAACATCGGGAAACTACCCGGTCCTCGCGGCTGGCATCCTGCCCTGCTTCTGGGTCTACGATGACGTCGGCACCCGCCTGAAGGCCACCGTCGGTGATCTGAGCACGCACCCGTACGGGGACTGGATCGCCACCTACGGCGATCCAGACTTCACCGCCGCCACCGACACCGCCCGGGACATCGTGGACCACCTCGCCGACCAGGCCGACCCCGGCACAGTGACGCGCATGCACACCGCGTTCCACCGAGCCACCCAGTACGAGTGGATGTTCTGGGACGCCGCCCACCGGCAGGAGACCTGGCCCATCTGAGGTCAATCTTCCGTGCGCCCATGGGCGCGCGCTCCGGCTCATCATGATCTTTCGAGAGCTGGTCGCCGCCCTGGAGCTCCTACCACCCGATGGTGTTGCCCCGCACGGTCGTAGACCCCGAACGCGGGTTATAAGACTGCACGGGGCGCGCTGGCAGGTGCTCCGGACGAGAAGCGCCAGCGCTTTCAGACACCACCTGCCCCGAAAGAGGCGCGTCCTATCAGTCAATAAGGCCAGCGGGCCGATCACCTCTGCCCGGCGCACCGCAGCCGCCCACACCTCATCGGGAACGGTCAGCAGGCCGCGCTCAGCAATCCGACCCTCGTCGATCGCGTCGTCGTGCACGGGACTATGGAACAACTTGCCCATCGTGCACACGGGTACGGACACGCCGGGGCGATCACACTCCTCTGCAGACTGCCTCCAACGTGCGCGTCACCTGTGCAGACGACTTCGGGGATTCACAGCAAAGTGACCCCTTGGTGCTAAAGAAGACATGTGGACCGCCCTGGGGACACCCTCGAGCGCATCGAGGAGGATGTCTACGACCACGCCCGGGAGCTACAGGCGGAGCCGGCCGGAGATTCCACGGGCTCAAGGAGTCGAGCCGGGAACCGCTCGAGTACAGCGGTGACATCTGCAGCGTTGTCTCCTGGTACCTCGATGCTCCCGCCGGTGGTGGTGGGCAGATCAGCACCCACGAGCAACACCGACTCTGCAGAATGGGGGCGACGCTGCTGAACGGGGGTGACCACGCCGAAGAGGCGTTCAGCGCCTCTCATCGCGGGCCCAGGCGGCGATCGTCTGCGCGATCGCCTCCGGGGTGAGTCCGTGCTCCTCGAGGAGAGCGGGATACGGCCCTCCGTGCACATAGTCGAGATCGACGCCGAGAGCGAGCGCCCGTGTGGGGCAGTGCTCCGCGAGCAGCTCACTGACCGCCCCGAAGAGTCCGCCGGCCACATAGTGCTCCTCGACGGTCACGACGTGACCTGTGCGCCGCACGGATTCCAGGACGAGATGCTCATCCAGCGGCTGGATCGTGGGCATCCCTAGATGCTCCACCGAGATCCCCTCCTCACGCAAGGTCTCGCACGCACGCATCGTGTTCACGGTCGCTGTCCCCGTCGAGATCACGGTGACGTCATTCCCGCTACTGATCAGCCGACCCCGCCCGATCGTGAAATCGTCCGTCGTGAACAGGTCCGGGATCTGCTGGGCACCGATCCGCAGGTAGACGGGCCCTACGTGGTTCAACATCGCGTGCGCGGCGGCACGGATCTCCCCGGGGTCCTGTGGGGCGATCACCACGACTCCCGGGATCATGCGGATGATCGAGAAGTCCTCGAGGGAATAGTGCGTCGGGCCGAGGTCGGCGTATGACATGCCGCCGTTGCGCCCGACGATCTTGACGTTCTGGCGCATGTACCCGAGATCATTGCGGAACATCTCGAAGTTGCGCGAGGTCACGAAGGGGGCGATCGCACACAGCACAGGGACGAGTCCGGTCGTCGCCAGGCCCGCAGCAATACCTGTTGCCGCTTGCTCCATGATACCGAGCTCGATATAGCGGTCGGGATGCTCCTGCGCGAACGCACCGAAACCCGAGCTGTTGCCCGAGTCTGTCGAGAGCACGACGATCCTCTCGTCATGCTCGGCGACCTCGGTGACCGCATGCCCCAGGAGCTTCCTCGGATCGGTCAGGCTCATGCCCCTGCCTCCTCAAGCTGTCTGATCCGGGCGGAGATTTCGGAGCGGGCGCGATCCAGCTCTCCCTCCTGAGGTTTCCAATAGTGGTAGGCCACGGCCCCCTCCGCGAAGGAGATCCCTTTGCCTTTCACGGTGCGCGCCACGATCGCGTGGGGACGCCCCTCGCCGGCCCGAGTGTCGCCGAGGGCGCCGATGACCTGAGCCATGTCGTTGCCGTCGATCTCGGTGACCTGCCAGCCGAAGGCACGCAGCTTCTGTGGTATGGGTTCCATGCTCATGATCGCTGCTGTCGGACCGCTGATCTGGAGTCCGTTGCAATCGATGATCGCGGTGAGGTTCTCCAGTCGATGATGGGCGGCCGCAGCGAAGGCCTCCCAGTTGGACCCCTCCGCCAGTTCGCCATCTCCCAGCAGGGTGAAGACACGTGCCTGGTTCGAATGCACCCGCGCACCGATGGCCATCCCCGCTGCCAGGGCGAGACCGTGGCCGAGGGCCCCAGTATTGGCCTCGACCCCGGGAAGGGAGTGCATATTGGGATGGCCCGGGAGCACCGTGCGGGCAGAGCCGTAGCTCTGCAGGACATCGAGGGGGAAGTATCCCCGCAGGGCGAGGACGGCATACAGAGCCATCCCCTTATGCCCTGCGGAGAGCACGAATCGGTCCCGATCTGGCCAGTCGGGTTCTTCGGGACGCTCGCGTAGCACGTGGAAGTGGAGCGCCGTGATCACATCGATTGCGGAGAGGGCCCCGCCCAAATGTCCCGAACCTCCCTTGGACACCATCTCGACGACGAGTCCGCGGGCGATGGCCGCTGTCCTCTCGAGCTCGCGCACAGTCACGGCAACCCCTCAGAACGTGCGGATCGGGATCGATGCGGGGGCTTCCAGCAGTCCCTCGATTTCCTGGTCGAGACGCACAAGCGTGAACGAAGCTCCGGCCATGTCGAGAGAGGTGCAGTACTCCCCTACGTAGCTCCGGGCGACCGTGATCCCACGCTCCGCGAGCCACTCATGGGCGATCCCGTACAACAAGTAGAGCTCGCTGATGGGCGTTCCCCCAAGTCCGTTGACCATGAGCGCGACCCGGTCCCCCGTCGAGAAGGGGAGGTCGCCCACCACGGCACCGAGCATTTGATCTGTGATCTCGTCGGCGGAGGTGATCTTCTCCCGATGCCGTCCCGGTTCTCCGTGGATGCCGACGCCCATCTCGATCTCGTCGGCGCCGAGCTCGAACAGGGGACTGCCCTTTGCTGGCGGTGTGCAGGCCGTCAGCGCGACGCCCATGCTGCGGGTCACCGCATTCACCGCCTCGCCGATCCGGACGATCTCCTCGAGACTCGCACCGCGCTCGGCTGCTGCGCCCACTGCCTTGATCACGAAGAAGTTCCCGGCCACGCCACGGCGTCCGATCGTGTAGAGGGAGTCCTCCACCGAGACGTCGTCGTCGACGAACAGGGTGCGTGCCTCGATGCCCTCAGCTGCAGCGAGTTCGCTCGCCATCTCGAAGGCCATCTTGTCGCCGGTGTAGTTGTTGACGATCAGCAGCACGCCCTTCTTCGAGGCGTACTGCTTCACGGTCTCGTACACGTATTCCACGGGCGGTGCCGCGAAGACGTCGCCCGGGCAGGAGGCGTCGAGCATCCCCGGGCCGACGACCATCACATGAGCGGGTTCATGGCCGGAGCCCGAGCCCTGGATGATCGTGACCTTCTCATCGCTCGGGGCGTCAGCCCGGGCGATGAGGTTGTACTCGGGGTCGTAGCGCAGAGAGTCCGGGTTCGCTAGGGCGAGCCCCTTGAGCATCTCGGGGACGAAATTCTTGGGGTCGTTGATGAACTTCTTCATCGTTCCTCCACTCCATTGTGCGGTTCAGTTCGGTCCTGCTGGAGCCACGTCGCATGCGCGGGCGAATCTCTCCCGCTCACGTGTGTGAGTTCCAGCGGGGGAGAAGATCTTCGAGCATCAGAGCTATCGCGACGGCACCGGCATCCGGGGATCCGATACTGCGTTCCCCGCTGTAGCTGGCCCGGCCGCGGCGTGCCTCGAGCTGGGACGTGGCGTCAGCGGCTGTCCTCGCCGCGGCCGCCATCGTGGCGAGGGCCTCGGAGCCGGGCGCATCCTTGGCGAGCGCCTCGGACAGGGCGTCGGTCGCGGGGACCAGCGCGTCCAGCAAGGTCTTGTCGCCGACGTCGGAGTTCCCTCGGGTCTTGATGCCCTCGGCAGCCGCCCTGAGCATCTCGACCGCGTCCTCACCATCCAGCGACTGCTTCCCTTTAACCGCCATTCCTGCCCTGAGCAGAGCAGTTCCCCAGATCGGTCCCGAGGTTCCGCCGATCCGACTGGTGACGGTGAGAGCTACCTTCGCAAGGAAGGTCGAAGCGTCCGTGCGGTCGTAGTTGTCCCATTCAGCGATCACCTTTTCGAAGCCGCGGGCCAGTGAGTAGCCGAAGTCGCCGTCACCAACGACCGCATCCAGATCACCGAATTCGACCTCTCGTGCAATCGCGCTCTTGGCGATCGATCGCACCACGGTCTCGACGTTCGCGATGCTCTGATCCGTCATTTTTCCTCCTGTTGTCGTACCCGTACTGCCTGCACCTCGTGAAGGCCGATGTATCCCGGTGGACGGATGTCCTGCGGATCACTGAATACCTTGATCGGGGTCTCAGCGCCGGGCTCCCCGAGCGAATCGACCACGAGAGCCGCCCCCTCGAAGGTTTCCTCGGCGGTATAGGTGCTCACGGTGACGATCGTCGCGAGTCCCGCTCCTCTCGCCGCCGCGAGGCCGATCGCGGAATCCTCGATGACGACGACCTCCTGGGGCCGCACGCCGAGGTCGGCAACGGCCAGCTCATAGATGTCCGGGGCGGGCTTCTTCTTGCCCACCACATCACCCGCGTAGATCGAGAAGCGGGAGAAGCCGTGCGCGCTCGTTGCCGTGCGTAGCACCGCCTCGACCGAGGCCCGGGCCGAGGTCGAGGCGACCGCGAGCTGCCAGCCCTCGGCCAGCGCCTCGTCCACGAGTCGGCGGATACCGGGACGGGGAGGGATCGTCCCCTCGGAGATCATGACCTGGTAGATGGTCGATTTAAGGGCGTGAATATCAGCGACATAGCGCTCGATGTCGCGAATCCCCTTGGTGAGTTCGGGCTCCGCAGAAAGTGCGTGACGAATCCTTTCCTTCCCGCCGCCGATCCGCACAAGTTCTGCATATTTCCGATCATCCCAGTGCAAGGGGATTCCGAGCTCCTCGAAGGCGCGATTGAACGCGATACGATGGCCGTCCCGCTCCGTATCGGCGAGAACCCCATCGCAGTCGAAGATGAGAGCAGGAGACATTAGGCGCCCCTCCCCGCGCTGCCGAACTCCTTCGCGAGATCGATGACCAGAGTGCGCACCGCCTGCGAGACGTCATCGAACAGGGTTGGCGGGTCCCACCGATCGATCCGTTCGGCCTGCGCGAGATGCTCGAGCGAGGACTTCATGAAGGTTTCCTTGAGCGCTGTCGAAATGTTGACCTTCGCGGCGCCTCGGGAAATGAGATCACGGAACTGCTCGCTGCTCAGCCCACTGCCACCATGCAGAGCGATCGGGATATCTCGGGCAGACACCAACTGGCTCACGCGATCATAATCGAGCACCGGAGCCTCCTTGTACGTACCATGCGCATTGCCAATTGAGGGAGCGAAGACGTCGACCCCTGTCCGGTCGATGAAATCCAGAGAGACCTCGAGGGACTCTCTGGCAGCTTTCTCGTCCGATCCATGTCCGTCCTCGATCCCGGTGATCGCCTCGATCTCTCCCTCGACCTGGGCGCCGTACTCCCTCGCCTCGCGGACCACCTCGATGGTCAGAGCTAGGTTCTCCTGAACCGGCAGTGCCGAGGCATCGAAGAGCACCGAGTTCCAGCCATTGCGCAGACATTCTGTGACCACCGCACGATCCGGGCAATGATCCAAGTGCAGGGCAACCGGGACCTCGATACCCGCGGTCATCGCCCGCCACATAGCGGCCAGCACGGGCGCACCGACCGAGCGCACGGTCTTCACCGATGTCTGCACAATCAGCGGGGACTTCGCCTCGACCGCGCCCTCGAGGACACCCTCCAGCGTGAGGTCATTGACGATGTTGATCGCGGGCACCCCGTAGCGCTCCTCAAACGCGGGCCGGACGATGTCGTTGAGCGACGCGACAGGCATGTGAGTCCTCCTCCATAGGTCCAGCAGTTCGTCCTGCGTTCTCAAGGTACGGAGGTCCCGTCCTCAGTGCTATGAGGACTTCCCCTGCTCTGCCGAGGCGGGGTCCCCCTACCTGTGTGTCCTCAGGGGATCGCCCGCGCCACTATCTCGCCCATCGGCATGGCCACTTGGTACCCTCCTCACATTTGGTGCCCGGGGCGACGGCGTCCGAGCACACCAGCTCGACGAGGAGCTCTATGAACGTCTCTGCCACGCGACAATCTGCACCGCAGACCCATCTGGCGATGCCCGACCATGTCCAGTTGCGCCGCATCGTCGGCGAGTTCGCGAGAGATCTGGCTGGTCAATTCGACCTCGACCAGCTCCTCGAGCGGATCCTCCGGCGCGCCGTGTCCCTACTGGAGTCCTCGAGCGGATCCATTGCTCTCGTCGACGAACGCTCAGGGACCTACACGAAGATGGTCGACCTCAGCGTCGGCTGCCAGGCCGGCGAGACCTTCCCGATCGGCGAAGGAGTGACCGGGGAGGTGGTGCGCGCGCGATCAGGCGTGATCTTCGACGAGTACGCAGCGGTCTACCGAGGGCACATCGACCCGACGACCACTCGCTATCGCTCGGCGGTGATTGCCGTCCCGATGCTGCATGGGGAGAACGTGATCGGAGTCTTCGTCGTCTTCGGCGCGGGGGCTGACACAGTCTTCACCACACGTGATCTCACCTTGCTGGAGCTGTTCGCCGACCATGCGGCGCTGGCTCTCGTGAATGCGGAAGCCCATCGTCAGACGGTCGAGCGCATGCGCACCGCAGTGATCGCCGGGGAGCGCGAGCGCACCGTACGCGACCTGCATGAGACCCTCAGCACTAACCTCACCCGGCTGGTCGCCCACCTCGGTGCCGCCCAAGCTCTCGACGCCGTAATCGATGCCAACAGAGTGGGCGAGCACATCCATCTGGCCCTTGAATCCGCCGAGGCTGCGCTCGAGGATACCCGGCGGACCACGATCGACTCCGTGGCCGACAGCCTCGGCGGCCGCACCCTCCACGACGCCGTGCGCGCCGAACTGGACTGGATAAAGTCCACGAGCGGAGCACACACTTCTCTCGTGCTCGTGGGCGACGAGCGACCGATCGCGAACGACACGGTGCACCAGACCTTCCGGATCGTCCAAGAACTGCTAAACAACGTGGTCCGCCATGCCCAGGCGACAAAGGTGCGTGTGGGTCTGCTGTATGAGCCCTTGGCCTTCACGGTGATGGTCGAGGACGATGGTGTCGGCTTCGAGGTCGCGACGGCGCTCGCCACCGAGGATCCGCCGCTCCGCCAGGGCCTGCGCCAGGTCCGTTCCCGGACGCAGCAGATCGGTGGGGATCTCTCCGTGACCTCCACACCGGGATGGGGAACCCAAGTACGCGTCCAGCTTCCGGATACGCCGAGCCGCAGCGAGGATTCGCAGGCCCGTCGGACCCGGGTCCTGATCGCCTGTCGCTGGCCGGTGGATCGTTCTGGGATCGCGCGCCTAGTGAACCTTGCCGAGCCGAGCCTGCACGTGGTCGGGGAACTCGATGATCCCTCGACTCTCGTCTCGACCTGTGATCTGCTCGCGCCCGACATCGTGGTCGCGGACATCGAGGTTCTATCGGGGGTGGATCGAGATGCGGAGGGAAACCTGCATCTGCCGGGAGATCCTTCAGTCGTGGTCTCGAACGCGGCTCCCAACGCTGGAACGTATCGCGCGGGCACGCGGTTCCGAGCCAAGGGGTATCTCAGCCATCACGCGACGGGAGAGCAGATCGTCCGCACCCTGATCGCTGCCGGTCGCGGGGAGATCCTTCTGGATGCCGAGAACGCCGCGTGGCTGACCCAGAGCGCCGACCCCTCTGCGGAAGCGCTCACGGCCCGCGAACACGAGGTGCGAGACCTCGTGAGCCAGGGGATGCCGGACAAGGAGATCGCTACCGCCCTTCATATTTCGGTCAAGACCGTGGAGAAGCATGTCGGTTCGCTGCTGCGAAAGACCGGGGTGCGCAATCGGACCATGCTCGCCCAGCTCGATCTTGCACAGGTCAAACAGATGTAGGAGAGATGTGGGGTGTCATGGGTGACTCCTGAACTATCCGACCATCAGCAAGGCTGCAACCAGCAGGGGCGAGAGGAGAGCGACCACCGGCGCCGTGATCGCCATCGCAAGAGCTGAATATGCTGCTGCCCGAGGTTCGGACTGGAGCATCGCCGAGGTGCCGATCCCATGGGACACAACACCCATCGCTAGCCCACGCACACGCGGGTCGTGCACCCGCGCCGCCGTTAGTACCGGACCCAGGGCCATCGCCCCTAGGATCCCCGCAAGGATCGTGAGCACCGCGGAGAGCGCCGGCTCCCCGCCGATCTTCTCGGAGACTGCGATCGAGACCGGCGTGGTGGCGGTCTTCGGAGCCATAGACAAGGCCGCCGCCGCGCTCCCTCCGAGCACGTGCACCACGAGATACCCGGTGACCACAGCAGCAGTTGCGCCCGCCACGACAGAGGCGAGAACAGCGATCAAGGAGCCTCGCATGCGCTGTGCCTCCCGATGCAGCGGCACCGCAAGGGCCACGGTTGCCGGTGCGAGCAGGAATCCGATCATCTCTCCCCCCGTCATGTACGTCTGATAGTCCACGCCCGTCAGGGCGAGGCCGAGGCAGGTCAGAAGGATCGAGAGGAAGACCGGATTGGCGAGCGGGTGCCCATGCACCCAGGTCGCGATCCGATTCGCCAGGAGGAAGGCTCCCAGGGTGAGGCCGACCCCGAAGACCGGGGAATCGGTGAGCACACGCCAGAGTTCGTGCAGCATCGACATCACGATGCTCTCCTCGAACGGAACCCGTTCTGGGCCTTGAGGGCGAACCGGGAGACCACCGCGGTGACGGCCAATCCTGCGGCCCAGGACAGGACGAGACCGGCCAGCAGCGGCAGGGCATCGAGCCGGATCCTCGCCACGAGCGCGATCACCCCGGTGCCCGCGGGGACGAAGAGCAACGGGAGCAGGGCCAGCAGACGGTCGGAGACGCGGATGGCCGCGAGCCCCTCTCCGTGGCCCTGCCCGTCTCCCTTCACGTGTCCCTTCACGGACAGCACGATCAGCAGGAGCATCATCCCGAGGATCGCCCCGGGGACGGGAACCCCGGCCAGGGCGACCACCAGATCTCCGAGAGCGAGGCAAGCGAGGATCTGCACAAATCCGAAGATCAGCGTGAGAAGGCTGCTATACAGCGAATCGCGTTGCGCTGCGTCGGGGCCTTCCTCCCGCTCCGTTCGGGTACGGGGTGCGTCCTCCGGTGTCATCGGGGTCTCCTCATCGAAACCTTCAGCGTGCCTGAAGGGCTCCGCGATTACCCTTCCGTTCGCGGCGGGAGCGGACAAGGCGGATTTTCCCTACCTCCGGCGTAGGGCTCTCCCCGATGTGCACACCCCGCGGGCTTCCCTAGCGTGGAGCACGACCGCGGCGCATCACCCGCAGCGGCGACTCGAAGAATCCAGTCGGAAGAATCCTCCAGTCGAAGGAGACTGCAGCTATGGCTCAGAGCACTGTTCAGACACTCGTCAGCCCTGGTCGGTACGTCCAGGGGCGCGGCGCGCTCGCACAGTTCGGCGAAAACCTCGCCCGCGTCGGCAAGAAGCCCCTCATTATCTCGGATGCCTTCGTCCGCGAGCTCGTCGGCGACCGTGTCGTCGCGAGCCTCGAGGCAGCCGGGCTGCCTGTCATCTGGGAGGAGTTCGGAGGCATTCCCCATCCCGGGGAGATCGCCCGGTTCGTGGAGTTCATCAAGCAGCACGACGCCGATGTGGTTGTCGGCGTGGGTGGCGGAAGCGCCATCGATGTCGCGAAGGCCTCGGGGCACGAGACTGGCATCCGGTGGGTCACGGTACCGACGGCGGCATCCACGGACGCGCCCACCTCCGCGCTCGGCGTGATCTACACCGCCGAGCACAACTTCCTGGAGTACCGGATCTTCCCCCACAACCCCGACCTCGTCCTTGTGGACGTCGATGTCATCGCGGCGGCACCACCCGTCTTCCTCGCGGCAGGTGTCGGGGATGCGCTCGCGACCTGGCTCGAGGCCAAAGCCGTGGCGGAGTCCTTCTCCGACACCATCGCGGGTGACCTCGCGACAGTGACCGGGACGGCTCTCGCGAAGCTCTCCTGGGAGATCATTTGGGAGAATGCGCTTCCTGCGATGGACGCAGTGCGCCATGGGCTGATCACTCCCGCGGTCGAGAAGCTCACGGAGGCGAACATCCTGCTTTCGGGTCTTGGCTTTGAGTCGGGTGGCCTTGCTGCAGCGCATGCGATCCACAACGGCCTCACGCAGGTGCCCCAGACCCACGGGCTCATGCACGGCTTCAAGGTGAACATTGGTAGCCTCACCCAGCTCGTCCTGGAAGGTGCCCCGTACCAGGACATCGTTGACTTCATCGAGTTCACGACTCGCGTGGGGCTGCCCACGACCCTCACCGAGGTCGGCATCGATGTGGACGACATCGACACGATCACCAAGGTCGCCGAGGGTGCGACGGCGGAGGGCGAGACCATCCACTGCATGCCCTTCGAGGTCACCGTGCCTGCGCTCGTTGATGCCCTGCGTTCGATCGAGCACCTTTCGCGGCGGATCCGCGAGGAGGCGGGGCTCCCCGCCCCTGTGCTGTACACCCCGAAGAAGCACTGATCCGGGGCGAAGTAGGTCGACGGGTCGCGGAACCATTCAACCTCGCCCCGTTTGAATCCGCCAAGGATCGACCTCCCCGAGCCGAAGCGCGTGCCGCTACAGCTCGGCGGAGGTCGGTCAGCTTCGTCATCGCATAAGTCGCGCCCGGAGAGCGGAAAACTCCTCGAACCTTAAATGGCCTCCCCTGCAATGGCGAATCACCCTTTTCGGCCGGCAGATGCAGGAGGGCTCCTCGGCCCTTGCTCGCCGCTGCGCCGTGACTTGCGGTGCTCCCGAACAACTGCACGGCACTAATAGTGTCCTGTTTGGGTATACCCCAAGAACACACCTAACGCTTGCCCCTCCGGGAAGACTTCGCCCTCGACATAGGTCCGGGACTGACGTCACCGGACGATCCGGAGGAGTGCCGCGGGTTGCTTACGGTCGGCGCTGGACGGCGCCGGAGGCAAACCAGGCAACAAGTGTGGCCGCTAGCGCCACACCCGCCTCAGCTTCTTCGTGCGTGACGTCGCGATAGTCCTCGGTTCCATGCCTGTCGGCATGTCCTCGGAAGAGGGTCCGGAGCATGGCTACGAGCAGCTCTGGGGAAGGTGCATGCGCGTGCTCGCGGAGTGGTAGTCGCCAGTCCCCTTGGGTCCGCATGACGGCAGCAAGGGTACCGAGTGTGGCTTCCTTGTTCTTAGGTTCCACGATGGGCTGGATGGCGGCTTCCGCCGCACGCACAGCGTCGGCGTAGGCACCTGAGTTGTCCGGCGAGATCCCGTGAACCTTGCCCCATGCTCGAGCAAGGATCTGGCCAGCAGTGCCAGAGCTCGCGATTGTCTCCTCCACCATCGCCTGGACCCCTTCGGGCACCCGGGAGACGAGACCGCTCTTCCCCAACCTAGTCCCGATCGTCCACTTGGACTTCGACAGCCGCAGTGCTTCCTCGAGCCGCTCAGTTCCGCGAGTCCACTCGCTGGCCAGCGTCGCATCCACCACGCGGAGCAACTGCTGATCCGGCAGGCCGCGGAGGGTCCGGACATAGTCCTCCCACGTCCACGTCACATGCTCAGGAACGCCAACATCCACCCTGGTCATCATGGCGAGATGAATGGTTCGGGAGGCTATGACCCACCTGTAACTTCCCTGCGACAGAATGGGCCTTAGCCACCCGAGCATGGCTTCGCGGAGGGTGGCAGGGACATCGTCAACCAGGACGTGGTACTGCTCTGCCTCGTCACTCGTGAACCCGAAAGGCACCCAGGCTTCGCTCATAGGCTCATCTTGCCGTGCAGCAGGGACGTTCCACGTCAACTCGCGAGGATGTGGGCGTCCTTATTGTGCAACCGTCTCGTCCAGCTGGGCTACGCGAGGGGCTGTTGTGCCACCGGAAACACCTCAACTACAGAGATCTGCGCCGTGGGGTATACCGCAACGTGGCATTATGGCCGCTCTGACAGAACTCGAGTGGCGTCCTCCAGCATGTGTGCGAGCTCGGCAGTCTCCGGGGACCTCATCTCGATGAGGTCGACGATCGTGCGCAGATCTTCCGCAAGGTTTCGAGTGAAGATCGGCTCATGATGTGCGAATCGATTTCGCAGACGACGGATGGTCTCGAGGTCCTCTCGCACTCGGTTGCGCAGCAACCCTGGCGCAATCGTGGGCGCGGAAGGGAAGAGCTTGGCGATGTAGGGAGACCAGAGTCGACCGTCATGACGCTTGGTGAACATGCGTTCCCAGAAGATGAAGCTCAAGTCAGCCACGACCTGTCCTGTGCTCACCAGGCGTGCGCGGGTGTCGACAAGGTCCTTCCGCGGGCTATAGCTGTTTGGCTGAGGAGGAGGCAGGCTTCCTTCGAAGGTATGATCCCAAGGCCACGACGGCCCGTACACGCAGGTCAGAACCTCATCAACTGCATTACGGGTGGTGACCTCAGCGAGATGGGCAGGGACCATGAGCGCGGCCGAAACCCGTGCATTCCAGCCGTACAGCTCGAGAGCACGTCCCTCATCACCGCTCGTCGCCTTCAGGTACGTTGACATGCGAGGAGCCGATAGGGCACTGATCACGGCGGCCGTTTCAGCCCTTGCATCTGGCATGACAGACAGTATGCTGTGCGTATAGCGAGCCGCGGGACTCGTGGGCCATTGGCCTCCCCCTGCGGACACATGACTGAGAAGAGGCCCACCATTGGTGGGCCTCTTCGCTTTGCCACGGGGGCATCTTCAGGGCACACCTGCCTCTCCGGGCACACCCAATCGACGGGCTCGCCCGTCAGAGGCTCCTGCAAACGGACGAGCGGTCGCCTGAGTGAGGTGTGGCGGGTCTTCGATCGCATGCTGACCAGCTGAATCCGCAGGCGCCGCCCCGTCAGGCGCGTGTGCGTCGCGCGGTGCTCTTGATGGGGTGCGGGGTCGGTCGGAGATCGTGGCACTCAAGCAGCCAATGGACCCAGGTGGCACCCCGCCCCAGGTCACGCGCAAGAGTGAGCATGGGGACGCCGTCATCGACGAGCGCGCGGCATGCCTCGGCTAGCGCACGGCCCTCGTCCCCGCGTACGTTGCGTGCGCCTTCGCGGGCTCGCGGTGCTTGGGGGCAGGCCTCGTAGAGCTGGGTGATGTGCTCGAGCTCGGCCGCGGTGGGCCGGCGCCGCGTGGACAGGCTCGGGTACCGCGTGGTGTCGTTGCGGCCGGTTCGCTCCAGAGCGGTCCGCACGGCCTGCAGGGAACAGCCCAGGGCCTCGGCGATCGCGGGGATGGACTGGCCCTCGTCACGTCGCCGGCGGACCTCCTGCGGATCAGCAATGGGCTGCTGTCCCCAGCGCCGGTAGGTGACCTCGAAGCGGGCGGTAGTGAGCCGGCGGACGTGTTCGCCGGTGATGCCGTAGCTGGCGCCGATCTGCAGCCAGGACTCCCCTGCCGCGTAGCGCACGGCCGCGTCGGCGGCGATCTGGTCGCGTTGCTCGGGAGTCAGTCGCACCGTCATCCGATCAGCCCCTCTAGTCCGGTTCGATTATGGGCGGGCTGGCGGTGCCTTCGGTAACGCAGCCGTGCGCGGGCAAGCTTCGGGCTGGGGCCGATGATCGCTCGTGCCTCATCGCTAGCGGCGTGCGAGCAGTAAGTAGAGGGGCTCTTAAGGTCGTTGCGCGGTGCGTGGGAAGCCACGGAGCAATGACCCATCTCCGATCACTTATGGCTCGGTGCTCCATAGCCGGCTGCGTGCGTCCCGTAGATGCCGTTCCGCGTCCACCTTGGTCAGCCCTTGGAAGGCGCGCCATATCTCGTCGCGCGGCGGGATGCGGTCGTAGCGGCGATAGAAGTCATCGATCCAGGCGATCACCTCATCGTTTGGTGGGCGCTGCCGGGGTGCCTTGCGGTCCGTGTGGCGCCGGGGAGTCTTTGTGCGGGGACGCGACGGAGGTGGTGAGGGCTCAGCAAGCGCGCGCTCGAGGTCGGCCGGAGCAATGCGGATCGTTCGTTCACCAATCCGGAGGGCGGGGAGTCTGCCGGTCCTGATCCATGCGTAGATGCGCGCGCGGGGCACGCCCGCTGCCGAAGCTGCTTGCGCTGGCGTCATCAGCATCTCGCCTGGCTCCTTCGCTAGGGGCAGTGCGCTGCGATTAGGTGCCGGTGGGGCCTGGTCACTCTCCCATTGGGCGGCCGCGCGGGATGTTGCCGGCCTCGAGATCGGGGAACGGCTGGCCGCCGTTGTACTTCTTCTCGCGGCGCTCCACCTCGGCCATCACCGCCTTGTGGATGAAGTCGGAGAGGCTGCGATCGCCCTCCTCGCGGTCGGTGTGCCGGAAGGCTCCGCGCATCCGGGCGGTGTCCTCCTGCGGCTGGTAGAACGTCACCTTGGGCGGATACTTCTTGCCGCTCACGGCGGTAGCCGGCGCCGGCGGCCGGGGTGCTTCGGCGGGCGCCGTCGGCGCCGGCGTCGCGGGGGTGCGGTTGGCAAAGGGGTTCTTGCGAGCGGTCACTTGAACGCTCCTTCCGTGATGGTCTCGAGGTGCTGAGCGAAGAGGTCTGCGAGGTCCTTGGCGCGCGGGCTCTCGTGCAGGGCGACGCCGTTCGCGGTGGCGTCCGCGATCGCGGTGCGAGCGGGGACGATCGGCTCGAGGACGGCGAAGCCCTGCGCATCTGCGGCCTCGCGCAGCTGCGCGAGCCAGTGCGCGGCCTGCTTGGTGCGGGCGTCGTAACGGTTCACGATGACGCCGGCGAACGTGAGCTGCGGAGCGTAGTGCTGCTGCACGGTCGTGATCGTGTCGAGCAGCTGCACGAGGCCACGGGACGAGAAGTAGTCGGCCACGCTGACCGCGACTGCGACGTCGGAGGCCACCAGGGCGTTGATGGTGAGCTGGTCGAGCGAGGGGCCGGTGTCGATGACGATCAGGTCGTAGCGCTCGAGCACCGGGGCCAGGGCGTCGCGGAGGCGACGCTCTCGGGCGAGCGGGGCGACCACGAGCTCGTCACGAACGATGCCGAGACCTCCGCCGGTGGTCGGCACCAGGTCGAGGCCGGCCCAGACGCCAGGCACGATGACGTCGGGCAGGGTCGTCTCGGGGTCCTGGTTGCTGAGAGCGTTGGCGAGCCCTGGTGCGTCCTCGTCCAGGCCCTCGGAGGCCAGGGCGGCCGTTCCGCTGCCCTGGGGGTCGGCGTCGACGAAGAGGACTCGTCGGCCGATGCGCACAGCTGCCGCGGCGAGCTGCACGGCGCAGTTGGTCTTGCCGGTTCCCCCCTTCTGGTTGGTCAGGGTAAGGGTGAGGGCTGTCAT
>NZ_CP184885.1:0-70505 GCF_049266655.1 Brachybacterium sp. UNK5269 | reverse complement strand
CAGGCATTTCCCTTCGATGAGTGCTGTTGGAGTAAACAGTACCGTAGACACCTTAAGTACCTGCGACACCGTAGGTGCTCTAGCCACTGTTGGCACTGTAGGTGCTATATGGGTCGCTGGCACTGCATGAGCACGAGGTGGCGTTTGCGCCGTCGATCGGTTGCGGCCGGGTCGACACCAACGGTACTGCTGTCGCATACAGTACCGTTGCTACTGTTGTATGCACAAGAGCAAACGGTGGCGTTTGCTCTTCTGGGGTGGCGCTCGAGGGCGGTGCCGGTGATCCCTCGTGCGATTTAGCCGGCGGCGGCCGTGGCAGCGCCGGGGCTGTGACGCAGCTCAGGGTCGTCGATGACGTCATTGCTGATTGCGACGTCGAAGTAGGGGGCGAGGTTGCGGTCGGTGCGCAGGAGGCTGCGGACGGTTCGGGAGACGGTGCTTCCTCGGCGCTCGTCCTCGTCCTCGAGCTCGGCGGTTTCTATACCGGCGAGGCGGAGGAACGCGTAGGTCTCATCGGAGAGCAGGCGCCACGGCTCGGAGGGTCGGTCGAAGTGCGCCCAGAGCTGGAGGTCTCCTTGTTCGATGACAACCGTGGGGCAGACGTAGGGAGAGTGCAGTAGTCCGTGGAACTGGCCGTGGGTGATGTACTCCTGGAGTGCGGCTGCCTCGGAGTCGACGAAGATCCGGGCTCGGCGAGGGCCCTGCGCCCAGACGGGGCAGTCTGGGGAGTCGAGGAGCGCGATCCAGGCGTCGGCTGCGGTCTGCTCGGACGCCGAGGGGTAGAACCCGGTGCTGTCGACGGTGGCCTCGCTGCGGCGCCAGGACGTCTCTAGGTGACGTAGTGCGGGGCCGAAGCGAGCGATGAGGTACCCGTTGGTGACGGTAGGGGCGGTCAAGCGGGTGACCGGCCAGCGGTCGGAAGTGGTCCAGGTTCCCGGGTCCGTGATGTCCCGGGCGTCGCAGAAGCGCCAGGACACGATGTCGTGGGCTGCCTGTGGGTCCGTGCCAGCCGCGATCAGGGCTTGCTCGGTGTATCCACAGCCGGTGCCTCCGTAGCCAACGGTGGCGTTGGTGACTCCGACCCACTCGCCAGTGTCTAGGAGCCAGAAGACGTGGGGGAGTTCTCCCTTGCCGTCCTCGTCGTAGAGGTCGCGGGGGTCGATGAGGGCGTGAGCCCAGGCGTCACTATCGTCGAAGCTGCTGATGCTGCGCACGATGCGGGCGCCCTGCTTGCGTACGTAGAGGCCAGCATCCGTGTTGTCGAGCACGACGATGCGATCTTGGCCGGCGGGAGCGTCGATGCCGTCGATCAGGTTGGCGACGGCGGTCGCGCTGATCCCGAGCATCTGTCCCAGGGATGCCTTCGTGGTGTAGGAGTCTTCGTCAAGGGCAGTGCGTGCGAGTCGCCCGAGCTGTTGGTCGATGGCGCGGATCTGCCGCTGGTGGGCGCGCTTTTCGGCGGCACGGACGGTGAGTGCTTCACGAGTGCTGTGCTCCATGCCACAAAGCTAACGCGGGTTGGGGCACTCCGCAAGCGAACTTGCACCGCACCTAAACCCCGGTTGCTTAGGCGACCGCCGACAGGCCGGTCGGTGCTGGTGGTGGGTCGGGATCGTGCAGGCGCATCTCGTCCAGGAGCGCGAGGATCTCGGCATCGGCTGCGAGGTCGTTGGCGTGGAGCGCGATGGTGTGGCGCTCGAGGTAGGCCCACCAGATGCGGCGCTGTGCTCGGTAGGTGGCGATCTTGCTGGCGCGGGCGTGGGTGATGCCGAAGCGTTCGGCCAGTCGTTCGAGGTCGGCGTCGGTGCTGGTGAGCCAGTAGCCGGCGGTGGGTTCGCCGTCGATGAGCCTCCAGCCGCTAAGGGTGCCCAGGGCGTCGGTGACGGCGGTGCGGGAGAGTCCGGTGCGGGACTGGATGGTGATGGGGGAGGAGCCGTGGCCGTGCTCGATTGCCTCGTAGACCAGGGCTGCGGGGGCGCCAAGCTGTTCGAACGCGGGGCGCAGGGCGTGGGCCTTGCCGCGGATCCAGCGGACCGTCGCGGCCACGTCGGCGTAGCGGTCTGGGATGCGGAGCTCGTAGGCGGCCGCCTCGCGGCCGCGGGCACGAGCGGTGAGCGCGATCCAGGGGTCGGACTGAGTGGACAGTTCGCGCAGCTGGAGCGCAACGGTCTGGGGGCTCATTCCGGTGGCCAGGGAGAGGCCGCGAACGCCGGTCGCGGTGAGGGTGGAGCCGATCTCGTGAGATTGCTTGGCGATCGCGCGCAGCAGCAGCCGACGAGTCCAGCCTCGGGCACCGGGGAACTCGTACGCCTCGACCTCGTGCAGGAGGCTGCGCCAGGCGCGGATGACTCCGTGGGTGTCGTGGACCGACGGGCCCCCCGTGTGAGAGTTGGCGCTTGTGTCAGATGTATGGACGGAGCTGTCCTGCGCGGTGTTTGAGGCGTTGAACAGGGGCTCCATGCGGGCCCAGTCGCCGCTGAAGGTGGCCCAGGGGTCGTGGCGATGGGCGTGCAGTGCCCAGAGGCCGGCCCAGCGGCCATCGCTCATGCGGGCAGCGACGTCTTCGCGGGACAAGCCCGTGGCCATGGCGGACCACAGAACGGCCCAGCGGGCCTCGGAGGGGCTGCTGTAGCCGTAGGCGGCCCAGTCGCCCTCAACGGCCAGGGCGAGGTACCTATGGCCCATGACGCGGCCCGCGCCGGCCTCGTACACGGTCGGGGTGCTGTGGGGCTCGTGGGCGGCTTTCGCGGCGCGCTTGGCCTGCACCACGCGGATCTCGTCGCGGAAGATGAGGCGGAGCTGCCGGAGCGCGCGGGCGGGCGTGCGCAAGCCGGCGACGCGCTCCCGCAGGGAGCGCTCACTGATGGCGAGTTCTCGGTGGCCACCGAGCTTGTGGGGACTGCCGGGGACGGTGATGCATCCGCTGGTGATCGACTGGTGGGGGGAGGGGTCCAGCGTGGCCCAGCGCTGCGCCATGGCCTCGACCAGCTCGCGGGCTTCGAGGAACGGCAGCGGCTGCTCGAGCAGCAAGTAGATGTGCACGCCGCCGTGGGCGTGATCGGTCAGGTACCAGGCGCCGGCCTGGTCGAGCAGTGCCTCGGCCTGGAAGACGTCGTAGGCGACGTCGGCGATCTGCTCCGGGGTGCGGTCCTTGGCATCGAAGTCCAGCCCGAGGGCGGCGCAGTGGCCGGATCTGCTGTAGACGCGCACAGCAGCGGGCTTGTTGGGGAGTTCCGCGGTGAGGTCACGCTCGGTGCTCGCGGGGTAGCTCACGCGGTTCTCGCGCTGCTTCTTCGCCAGGCGCATGCGGTCCTGGCCTGCGATGACGGGTGCGGCGAGGGACCAGCAAAGCTCTGGGGAGAGGGTCGTCGGGGTGTGCGCAGACACGCCGGGCTCGCCGTACTTGCCTACGGCGAGGCGACCCCCGTATCCTGGGGGCAACAACTGAATGGACCTCCTTGCAAGGTTCGCCCTCGGGGCTAGCTGGTAACTGGCTCCCGAAGACTTCTCAATCGCCCTCGACCTGCTCTAACAGGTCGGGGGCGAAGTCTTTTATGCGCGCTTCTTCTCGCTCAGGTTCATCTCCATCTGCGGCTCACCGGTGACCATGTCCCACTCGGTAGGGAGGCCGTTGGGGCCGGGCGTGCCGGCGCGGATCGCTGCTTCGACGACCGCCCACTGTGGGGAGTTCGCGATAGCTGCGTACTCGTCGATCTTCTGTTTGACGTCGGTCGCCACGTACATGTGCATCTGCACAGTCGGGGTGCCTCGCGGACGGCGGAAGGAGCTGGCCATGTTCACGACACTACACCTGCCACGTACATGTACGGCAGGTTTCTTGGCGTGTCGGGTTCCTTTCTGGATCCGGGCGCTCATAGTCAGCCGGCCTGCGTGAGGCGGGTGCGAAGGCTGTGGGCGATCGCGGCGGTGGCTTCCTGGTAGGCGCGCTTGGTGGCGGGCTGCAGGGCGTCGTAGTCGATTTCGTCCCCGTCCTTGAGGGCGGGATCGAAGGGGATCGGCACGACCGCGCTGACGCGGCCTTCGAACCCGACGGCGACGGCGCTGGCGACCTCCTTGTAGCTGGGATCGGCGCTGGTGCGGGCCTCGAGGTCGTGGATCAGGACCACGGCGTTGTTGACGAGGTCCTCATGTCCACTGGCGGCGAGGGACTTCATCATCTTGTCGGCAGCGCGGGCACTGTCGCGGCCGGCGGCCACGGGGATGACGAGCTGGTCGGCGGCTTCGACTGCGGCCAGGAAGTGCGAAACGCGGATGTTGTTGCCGGTGTCGACGAGGATCATCCGGTAGAAGCGGGAGAGGATCTCGTGGACGGTCCCAAACCCGGCCTCGTCGACGATGTCCTGCCGGGTGGGGTCCTCATCGGAGGCGAGGACGTCGAAGTGTGCATCGCCTTGGGGTCGGACGAAGTGGTCGAGGCGGCCCAGTCTGCTGCCCTCGATGCTGTTGAACTCGGCGGCCGCGTCCTGGATGAGGTCCACGACGGTGCGGTTGTGCAGGTCGGGGCGGGCCCTTTCGCCCAGCGTGCCCATGGTCTCGTTGGCGTCCCAGGCGATGACGGAGCCACCACGGATGATGCCTAGGGTGGCCGCGACGTTGTAGGTGGTGGTGGTCTTGCGGGACCCGCCCTTGGGGTTGGCGACGAGGATGGTCTTGGTGCCCTGGAAGTTGGTCTGGATCAGGGCGCGCTGCTCGCGATCACGCTGAGCTTCTTCGCGGGCCCGGGCGGCGCGGCGAGTCTGCTGAGCGGCTTCCGTACGCGCTCGCTCCTCCTCAGCCGCGCGCTCGAGTTCCTCGCGGGCGATCTCCTCGCGCAGTCGCTCGCGACGTTGCTCGAGCTCGTCCTCGGTGGGGCTGAGCTTGAGGCCCATTCCGTTGAGGGCGCCGCGGAATCCTTCCTCGGCGGGTCGCTGGGCGATCCCGCTCCAGCGGGGGTCACGCTCCACGGGATCGGGACCAGGGGCCGGCGCCGGGCCCGACTCACTCTGGGCGGCTTCCGGGCCGGGCTGCGGGACCGGCGGCGCGGATGCGGGGGAGACCGGCTGGGTGATGGCGGGCGAGCTAGGCATGGGCGGCGCGGACGTGGGAAGGGGCGCCGGGGTCGGCACGACATGCCGGGGTCGCGTCGGCTCGGCGTCGGGGACGTCCTGCGCACCGGGCACCTCGGTGACGATGGGGTCGGAGGGCACCGCCTGGTCGACGCGGGGGACGGTGAGCGGGGCGGAGTCCTGCTCCCAGGGCACCGCAGTACCGGACTGCACGGGTTCGGGCTGAGCGGGAGGGGCGCTCCAGACCTGGCCGTCGGGGGCGACGCGCAGGTTGTAGGTGGTGCCGTCGTTGTCCTGGACGTGGAGGGCGACGGTCTGCTGGGTCTGGGCTGCGTGCTGGCGCAGGTGGTTCATGGCATTGGTCTGTGCGTCTTGTCCGGTGCCTGGCACGGGTGTCGTGGGGGAGCCGTTGATGGAGAGGTGGTTGGTGCCTGCCTGGTCGATGGTGATGCGTGCGGTGCTCATCGTGTTTCCCCTTGTCAGAGCTGGGCGAATGGGTTGGTGCGTCCCCGGCTTTCGCCGGAGAGGATGAACTCGAAGTGCCAGAACTCCTGGTCGTGGACGGTGATGCCGTGGTTGAGGCCGGTGGCGTGCATTGCGGCCCAGAGGTCTCCGCTGGTCATGCACGCGCCGTCGGGGGCCTTCCCGGTGCAACGGTTCTTGTTGTAGCTGCCGGGGAGTGCGGAGATGTCCCAGGCTGCGCCGGTTTGGTGGTGGCTGATGCCGGCACCGGCGGCGTTGGCGTTGGAGCCGCCACCGGAGATGCGGGCCTGGGTTTCCCAGGAGCGGAAGGTGGAGCTGAAGGTGGGGTCGTGGCCTTGGGAGCGGAGGTTGGCGAGCCATGCCTGGAAGTAGGGCGCGAAGCGGGCGTTGATGATGACTTCACCGCGTGCGCGGCCGCCGAGCTCACCAGCGCGGCAGTCGGAGCCGGTGCAGGTGGTGCCGGTGATGGAGCACAGCCGGATGGGGATGCGATTGCCCTGGTAGGCCCCGTCGTGCACACCGAGATCAGTGGAGCCTTCGGGGCAGGAGATCTCTGTGGAGGGCTCGCCGAGCGTGGTCTGGTCGGGGACGCCTTCACCGCCGGCGGGAGCAGCACAGTTGGTGCCGGTGCCACTCGGGGCTTCCTCACCGGAGGTGCCGTCGGAGTCGATGCCTTCGTCGGCGAGGATCGCGGCGACGAGCTCTCGGCCCTGCTGCTCGAAGCGGGCGTAGTGGGTGGGGTCCGCGTTGCCCTGGACCCGGTGGGCAGCTTCGGTGATCGACAGCGCCTCGCGGTTCTCGACCTTCTTGAGCGCTTCGAAGAACATCGTGGCGGAGCGGTGGGGATCCATCCGGTCTTCGTAGGTGCCCCAGGCTCCGTTGTCGCGCTGCTGGAACAGGCCGCGGGAGTCGGGCCCGGCGGCGTCGCCGCGGTTGATGACGTTCAGGGTTGACTCCCCGATGGCGGTCGTCACGCCGATTTCCTGGTCGCGCCGGGACAGGCCGAGGTCAGCGGCGGCGTTCATGATCGCGATCGCGTTGGAGACCTGGGTGGTGTTCCAAGGCCCGATCTCACGCGCCTGGGCGTTGATGCTCTGCCCGGCCGCGCCGATGCCGCAGAGGAGGCCGGCCCCGGCGGTGCCGCCCGCGACGGCGGCGAGGACGATCACGATGATCAGGACCGGGGTGAGGATGATGGCCAGTGCGACGGTGACGGTCCTGTCCATTGGTCAGCCCTGCCCTTCGGGGAACCGAATCGACTCGGTCAGCCATCCCGCGCCGTCGCGGTAGAGGGTGAGCACCCAGTCACCCTGATCGGACGGCACCGTGACGTCGGCGGTGTTCCCCTCGTCGAGGAACTCGACGTTGGGGTCCCCGGTGACCGTGCTCGGGACGACGTTCTCCACGCGGGTGTACTCGAAAGGATCGCCGCCGGCTGGGGTCATGAGCGTGGAGAGGTCCTCGTACCACTGCTCCTGGGGCTTGCTGGTCGCCCAGAGCGCCTCGAGGGTGGCGATCGCGTGGTCTCCGGCGGCGGCGCTGCTGGCAGCGTCCGTGGGCGTCGGCGAGAACTCCGGTTCGAGGTCTTCCTCGGCGGGATCGGGCGCGTCCGCGCTGGGGCCACCGCGAGAGGGGGTGGGCAGCACTGTCGGTTCAGGCTGGGGCTCTTTGGTGCAGCTGGAAGCGAGAGCCACGGCCGCCAGGAGGGCGGTCGTCGCGAGGTGGCGTCGAGTGATCATGAGGTGCCTCCATCCGACGGGGCAGGAGCAGGTGGTGTCGCGGGCAGCGCGTAGAGGCTGGTCTCTTCAAGGCGAGAGGCGACGATGTAGACCAGCGAGCCGTCGCGTGCTTCCCCCAGGGGGATCGTGGCGTCTTCGTCGTAGAAGGTCGCTGTGGCGGTGACGGTGTCGTACCGGGTCGGCAGCCGATCGACGCTTCCCCACAACGTGGTGTCGCTGATCGAGCTGACCTCCAGCGGCACGGTGGAGTCGTCCTCCTCCCCGGGGACCGTGAAGTCCGACAGGACCACCAGCGGAGTGTCTGCGGCCGGGCGGATCAGCACGTTGTTCCAGACCCAGGTCGTGCCATCAGGACTCATCCGGGGCTCGGCGGTGTCGTTCGGGCTCGGAGACTTCAGCTGGTCGAGCTGCCCGACGAGCCCGCCGTCGGGCAGCTCATGCAAGGTGAGCGTGGCGGTGTCCTCGCCATCCCACAGCGCCACGAGGTGGTCTGCGCCCACGACGCGGGCCTGCAACGGTGCACCAGTGCCCGGTGCCCCCTCGAGCGGATGCTCGCTCGAGGCGTTGTCGGCAGTGATGCTGACCCAGGAGTCGGCGGACACGGCGACGGCATCCCCGGCGTGGACTCCTGCGGGAACCGCCGGCACGGGCACGTCGACCAGCGCCAGACGGTTCCCAGCGAGATAGCTGACGGTCTGAGATTCCAGCACCCACAGGGGCGCGGCCGCGGAGGTGATTACCGTTTCCGCCCGTCCCGCCTCAACGGTGAGCGTCTGCGCGGTCGGGGTCCTGGGATCATCCAGCGGCCACAGAAGCGCCTCGTCGTCGGCGTAGCTGGCCAGCACCGGGGTCTCGCCGATCCTGAGCTCTCCGACGCGGCTCAAGGTCCCGGCGGCGGCTCCCGTCCACTGCAGCTGTCCCGTGAGTCCGTCAACGATCGCCAGCGTCCCATCGGGCGTGGTCAGCACGATGCGCTGATCGGACAGCAGCACGGGAGTGGTGTCGGGGTCGATCGTCACGGCCCACTGCGCGACCGTCCCCACGCCCTCGGGTGGGGGCACGGGGAGGTTTGCTCCGTGTCCGGGGTACAGCGGCGGTGGCGGGCTCTCCTCGGGCGCGGTGAGCACGCGGTACGCGAGCACACCGGCGGTCGTTCCCCCGGCCAGGAGCACGGCGGCGCCGCCGACAGCGACGCCGAGGAGGGCGCGCCGGCGGACCGGGGACTTTTGCGGCTTGGTGGGGGAGTCGGGGTGGTCCGCGAGGTCGTAGAGCTCGCCAGCGCTGGTGATGACCATGGGCCAGCCGGCGCCATCGCGGTCGAACCCTCGCACGCGGACCGCGCCGCCCAGCTCGCTAGCGCGCTGCGCGCAAACTGCTAGGGCTTGATCGAAGGCGTCTTCGCCGTTGAACGGCTCTCCGTCGACGGTGACGTTGTCCGGGTCGTCCGCGCCGGTGAGCGTGAGGACCGGGTAGGCGGGGACTGTCGCGGGGTCGAACGTCGACCCGGGCAGTCCATCACCCGTCGATCTGCTCTTCCCCATCTTCGACCCCTTGGATTCTGGCGTCCTCGATCGCGCGGATCAGCTCGTCGCGAAACACGCGAGTGGTACGGGGCCCCAGCCGGAAGGCCGGGACAATCCCGTCGCTGATCAGCGCACGCATGGTGTCGCGACTGACCTGCAATACATCGGCGCACTGCTCAGGGGTCAGGATCTCCGGCAGATCCCGCAGCGGCTCATCTCGCATGTCAGGCATGCGGCCGAGGATACCGGAGGACCTCTTAAACCCTCTTGGAGCAGGCACATCGCCGATAGTACACGAACAGACCGGTCTAGCAAGTGACAGGAGGGCATACGCCGAGTATGGTGGAATTAGGCGGTTAGAACCGACCAGGAGCGCTCAGCATTCTGACAGACTGACGTCTGTAGGGAGATCCGTCACACGCATAGTGACACGGCAGTAAGGGGACCCGGATGACCAGCAACCCGTTCACTAATCGGGTCTCGGAGGTCCCTGTCGCGCCGGAGGAGCCAATGGTCGAGCCTGATGCGGTCCTGGGTGGCCGGGTCGAGACGTCCGGTCCAAAGCAGCCCCTGGCAAGGCGAAGCGACGCTTCTCCGGCGGCGCTTCTACCGCTGAGTAGTAGTGATGGCACGGGATCGCTGCGGGTCGTGAGCACGCACGGCGGAGCGGGCGGGTCGACGTTGGCGGCACTGCTGGGCGAAGCTCTCGCAGACGACGCCGGGAGTGTTTGGCCCCAGCCGCATCCGTGGGTGCCGGAGTCCTCGAGCGGTCGCGTTCTCCTCGTGGCCCGCACCCATCGCACCGGCCTCATCTCTCTCCGCGATGCCCTCACGGCGTGGCACGCCGGGGCATACGCCTCGGGGCTGCCCCTGATGGGGATCTGCGTCATCGACGATGCCCCGCGCCTGACCAAGGCGCAAATCGCGGAGATCAGGTCTCTCACGGCGATGTCCCCTCGCGGGTGGCATCTGCCGTGGCAGGAGTCCCTGCGCATGGCAGCACCCGCTGAGGCGGCGCTGTCGGCCAGGGTCAAGTGGACGCTCTCTCGCGTCCGCCACCACGTCACCCACGGTGACACCCATCAGAAGAAGGAGACCTCGAGATGACCTCGAGAATCGAGAACCGTTGGCTGCAGCGCGGCGCAGTCATTGCCGCGATCGTCCTGGCGGCGCTGCTCGTCACGTCCACTGGGACCGCTTTCGCGGGCGTTAACTTCGATCCCACCCCCGAGGAGATCCCCGGGATGGGCGGACTGACCAGGCTCATCAACTTCACGGCCTGGGGCGTGGCCATCATCGGTGGCATCGCCTTCCTGGCGACCATCGGCTGGCTTGCCGTCAGCGTCTTCTCCGGCCAGGAAATCCGCGCCGGCAAGGGAATGATCATCACCATTGGCGCTCTGATTCTTCTCGGCGCTGCCGGCGCCATCGTCGGCGCGTTCATGTAAGCCCTGCACGGCCCCTCAGAGAGGACTGATCATGCTCAGCACACACCTCAAGAGGCCCCTCGTCGCGGTCGCGGCGATGCTGCTTATCGCTGGCACGGCCGCGTGCACGGGGGGAGATGAAGCAAGCCCGACCCCTACCCTCGAGCCCGCACCAACGGGTGAGGTCAGCGACGGCGGCGGCGCAGTCCCCGCAACCTCGGCCCCCGGCGGCGAACAGGTCGCGGGCGAGTGCCAGGTGCAGGAAGGGGACGACTCACTCCCCACCGAAGCCCCACCGGTGGACGGCTGGGAGGACGTCAGCGGTGTCGGGGTGCCAGTCTCTGACACCTATGGCCCCTACGTCCAAGACGGGGAGCTTTGGACCTGCTACGAACACTCAGCGACCGGCGCGATCCTCGCAGCGCACTATGCGTATGCGGCGATGGGCAGTGTCGGCGGCTTCGGTGAGGAGTGGGTGCCAGCGGGAGACTTCCAGGAGAAGCTCACCTCGGCCGAGACCGCCTCGACGCCCCCCATCGACGGCGCGATCACGCCCGCAGGTTTTCGTGTGGCGTCCTATTCAGCAGAACGCGCGGTCGTAGACGTCGCGCTCGAGTTCGCGAACGCGGACGGAACCGCTCTGATGTCTATGCGCTGGACCCTCACGTGGGACGACGACCGGTGGCTTATCGAGCCGGCCGCAGCGGAGACGATGGAGCCGGTAGCTCTGGAATCGCTAGATGGGTACGTGCGGTGGGGAAGCACGGATGGATGACTACGTTGACTGCGCTATCAATCCGCTGCAGTGCACGTCAGACGCCAAAGATGAAGTGATCGGGCGCGTCGGGGACGCGTTCTCTCAGCCGATCGAGAACCTCGTGAATGGGATGCTCGACAGAGCGCTGGATTCCCTCGTCTATTTCATGACGTTCTGGCTGCGCACTCCGTCGGGGTCGCTTGATGAGTCCGACCCTGTGGGTGCGGCGATCGTGCAGCTCCAGGAGTACATGAGCACGATCACCGTGTTCTTCGCGGTTATGGGGGTCATGATCGCTGCGGCCCGGATGGCGTGGATGGCGCGCGTGGAGCCTGTCAAAGAGGTGGGGGCGATGTTCCTGCGCGTGATGTTCGTGCAGGCTGCCGCGCTGATGGGGACGCAGATCCTGCTGCGGTCGGGGGATGCGTTCTCGCCGTGGCTGGTCGAGACGGCGCTGGGCAACTCGATGGACCATTCGATCGTCACGCTGATGCCGTTCATCACCGGCTCAACGGGGGCCTTCGCCGTGAACGGGTCGTTCGTGGTGGCGCAAGGTATTGGGGCGATGCTGATCGTGGGCATCATCATCCTGATCGCGTCCGCGCTCCAGGTGCTGTTCCTCCTGCTGCGGGATGTGCTGCTGGCGATCATCTTGGCGTTCCTTCCGACGCTCGCTGCGGCCTCGCTGTTCAAGAGCGGCGCGGAGGGGTTTGAGAAGGCCCTGGGGTGGATTGTGGCGCTGACGCTGTACAAGCCGGTCGCGGCGGCGATCTACGTCCTGGGCACGCTGATGGTCCAGAACGTCGCTGGCGACCAGACGGACCCCGCGCAGGAGTGGATGGCCCTGCTTCTGGGCACCCTGACGCTGATCCTCGCGGTGTTCGCGATGCCAGCCCTGGTCAAGTTCGTCGCTCCGGCAGCGGGCCGCGGCGCCTCGAGCGCATTCAGCGGTGGGGCTGGTGTGGGAGCGGCTGCGGGGGTGGCCGCCACGGGCGCTGCGGTGGTCGCGATCGCGGGAACCGGGGGCGCTGCGGCCCCGGCTGCCGCAGGAGCCGGCGCCGGTGGGGCCGGTGCTGGTGCAGGGGCTGGCGCGGGTGCGGGGGCTGGGGCGGGGGCGGGGGCCCCGGTGGGGTCCGCAGCGGCTGCGCCTTCCGCTGAGGGGGCGGCGCCGCCTCCCTCCGCAGGGGGTGGCGCAGCGCCCAACGACGGTGCGAAGGGCGGAGGCAACTCCCCGGAGGGTGGAGCGTCCCCCAGCGACGGCGCGAAGGGCGGAAGCGACCCGTCCGGCGGGAGCACCGCCCCGAGCGGTGGACCACCGACTGGAGGGGGCGACTCCCCGGCCAGTGGGCCGACCGGCGGGGGCGACTCCCCGAACGGTGCCGCGCCGGCCGACGGGAGCAGCTCCTCGAGTGGGGCGGGCGCGCCGGTCCCGAGCTCGAATGGCTCGGGGTCGCATGCATCGACCGTGCAGGCGGTTCAGGGGGTCGCGTCGCAGGCGTCAGACAGCAGTGAGCAGACCGGAGCAGCAGTGGAGGACATGACGCAATGAGCACCACGGACCGAATTCGATACGGGAACTTGTCTGCGCCGGGGATGAAGGGTCTCGGGGGCCTGCCGCTGCCGGTGTTCGGAGCGGCACTGCTTGCACTGGTTATCACCCTGTTCCTGATGGTGCTTGCGGAGTGGTGGATCGGGCTGATCGCCGGGGTGGTGTGTGCCGCGCTGCTGGCGCCGGCCGCTATCCGGGTGCGTGATGATCGGACGCTCTACGGGCGGGCGGGGTTGGCCGTCGCGGGCGCTCACGCGCGGCGGACCGGAACCAACCGGCTCGTGGCCGGTCCGGCGGGCCGCACGCCCGATGGGACGTTCCGCCTGCCTGGAATCGCTGCGCAGTCTGAGGTGAAGGACTACGAGACCGCGTTCGGGCTGCCGTTCGCGATCGTGGCGATTCCGTCCACGGATCATTACAGCGTGGTGCTGGAGGTTCACCCCACGGGCAACGACGTCGTGGATCAGGAGGTGATCGACGGCCAGGTCGCCCAGTGGGGGGCGTGGCTGACGCTGCTGGGCCAGGAGGACGACATCGTGGGCGCCGCGGCGACGGTGGAGACGTCGGTCGATTCGGGATTGCGGCTGCGTCGGAGCGTGCTGACCCCCGTCCACGATGGAGCGTCCGATTTTGGGAAGGCCGTGGCGGGTGTGGTCTCGGGTGGGTTCGGGGCGAAGATGCCCGCTATCAGCACTCGCATCGTGCTGACGTTCACCGGGAAGTCCGATGGGAAGTCGCGGCCGCGCCGGGAGATGGTGGAGGAGATCGCGAACCGCCTGCCTGAGCTGATGGACGGGCTGGCGTCCACGGGGGCGGGCTCGCATGTGCGGCCCTCGACCTCGCAGGACCTCACGGACTACGTGCGCGCGGCCTATGACCCGTCGGTGGCGGCAGATATCGAGCTGGCCCGGGCAGGAGGAGGAACCGGGCTGTCGTGGACCGATGCGGGCCCCGCGTTCCATCAGGTCGAGTTCGACCACTACCTCCATGATCGTGCCTGCTCGATGGTGTGGACCCTGGGCGGAGTCCCTCGCGGCGTCTTCTACGACACGTCGCTGAAGCGGCTGCTGTCCCCGGACAAGGGAGTAGCCCGCAAGCGGGTCACGCTGCTGTACCGACCGATTCCGGCGGCGCGCACGTCCTCGATGGTCGACCGGAAGGAGCGCAACGCCACGATGGTCTCCGGCGCGGGTCGGACCAACCGCAGCGGCAACACCGCAGCGGCGCGGGCAGCGCAGCAGACCGCCGACGAGGAAGCCGCCGGCGCGGGCCTGACGCTGTTCGGAATGATCGTGACCGCCACGGTGGTCAACAGCGGCGATGACCTCTCTCGCGCGACCCGCGAAGACCTTCGGGCAGCCCGCCAGATGATCCGCTCCCAGTCCGCCAAGGCCCGCTTGAAGCTGCGGGTGGCGCTGAACTCGTCGGACTCCGCGTTCGTGGCAGGTCTCCCGCTGGGGATCGTGCTTCCTGAGCACACGCGGATCCCGGCCAGCGTGACCGACGGTCTTCTCTGACCCGCACCACGAAAGGGCGATGCCTGATGAGTATCACGTTGAGTCGAGACGAGGTCCGCGCGGCGAGCAAGCAGCTGCAGAAGCGGCAGCGCGGCGGGTTCCGGGCGTGGTGGCGGCGGATGCGTGACCTCCGCGAGGAGTCACGGCAGTTCCCCGGCCCGCGCGGGTGGCGGGGCCCCGGCGCCGGGCACGCAGTCGCAGTGGAGCCCTCGGTAGAAGTGCTGGGAACGACGGTCCAGGTGTGTGGCTACTGGCCCTTCGCCGCCGGGTCCGTCGCCCCGCTGGTGGGCGTGCCGCTGGGTCTCCACCTGACTCGCGGCTTCCCGATCTGCGCGGACCCGATCAGCTACTTCCTGGCTGACCTGATCGCCAACCCGTCGATGTTCATCCTGGGCCGGCCCGGGCTGGGCAAGAGCACCGTGATCCGGCGGATCCTGGCGGTGTACGAAGCCTGGGGCTACCTGCCGCTGGTGCTGGGTGACCTCAAGCCCGATCACGTCGATCTCATCCGCGCTCAGGGTGGGGACGTGGTCGAGGTGGGGCCGGGACGTAACGCGGTGAACCCTCTGGATCGCGGACCGCTGACGCCGATGCTCGACCAGCTACCCGAGACCGAGCGCCAGACAGCCCTGGAGGATCTGCGCCAGTTCCAGCGCAGCAGCGCGATGGCGCTGCTGCAGCAGGCCGGCCGTCGCCCGCTGACACCCAATGAGGAGACGGTCATCGCCAAGGCTCTCCGGATGCTCTCAGAGCAGCTGGATCGGGAGCCGGTATTCCCCGACATCCTGGCACTCCTCGAGGCGCAGGACGAAGGGATCGTCAAAGCCGCCGACGCGTGGGGCCAGGCGGCCGAGGTCTTTAGGGAGCGCACCCAGCACCTGCGGGACGTGCTGCAGAAGCTCGGCCCGGACGGGCCCTACGGTGACCTGTTCTCGCGGCAGACCTCGATACCGATCGCCCTGGACCGGCCCTTCGCGTTCGATCTGTCCTCGATCGAGCAGAGCGACAAGGACCTGCAGGCCGCAGTGCAGGTCACCTGCTGGGCGTACGGCTCCTCCGCCGTGTCCGCTGCCCGCCGTCTGGCTCGCGCCGGGATCATCCCGGAGCGCCACCATGTGCTCGTGATGGATGAGATGTGGCGGATGCTGAAGTCCGATCCCAAGCTCGTGCACTTCATCGACGACATCTCGCGCCTGAACCGCACCATCGGCAACGCGCAGATCATGTGTACGCACACCATGAGCGACCTGAAGCTCTCCGCCGCCGAGGACACCGAGGTCGCCTGGGGCCTGGTGGAGCGCGCGGGCATGCTGGTTCTGGGAGGTCTGGCCCAGAAGGAGATGGGTAACCTCGCCACGGTGTTCGCCCTGTCGAAGACCGAGGCCGACATGATCACCTCCTGGTCCAGCGAGGCCACCGTCAACCCCGAGACCGGGCAGGCGGCCAGCCCGCCCGGGATGGGCCACTTCCTCCTGAAGGTCGGGAAGAAGCCGGGCACCCCGCTGCGGACCGTTCTGACGGAGGTCGAGCGCGACGTCAATGACACCAACCGGTCGTGGGCGCAGGCCGCAGCCCGGTTCCGCGAGATGCGGGTGAAGGCTCTGCACGACGACCTCGTCGAGGAAGCCCCCGCCGAGGATCGGAGTGCGGCATGAGTAAGCGTCCCAACCGGCTCGCTGAACCCGGAAGCTTCGGGGCAGCAGGCTGGACCCTGCTGTCCGTGCTCGGCGTCATCCTCGGTCTCGCCGTGGCAGCGGCGCTGGCCTTCGCGGTGGCCTCGGGTGGAGACGAACCGGAAGTCTTCGGTCAGTCGCCGACCCCTGCCTTCTCCTGGCCGGTGTTCGCGATCGGGGCTCTGCTGGTCCTCGTGGCGGCGGTGCTGGTCGCGGTGGCCGTCTACCGCAAGCGCTCGGACTCCCGGTACGACTACAAAGCCAAGTACATGGCCACGCCCTCCGACCTCGCCGAGATGCACCGCCCCGCCCAGAAGGCCACTGCGGTGCGCCTGGGAGCGCAGGGGGCCGGCGACGGCGTCCCACTGGGCGTGATGGTCGAAGGTGGCGCCGAGCTGCTCTCCAGCTTCGAAGAGGTGCGCATCGCCATCATGGGTCCCCGGGCCGGCAAGACCTCCGGCGTGGTGATCCGTGAGCTCCTGGAAACCCACGGGCCAGCAATCGTCACCAGCAACAAGCGCGACGTCGTCGACGCAAGCCGTGGACCGCGCTCAGAGCGGGGTCTCGTGCGGGTGCATGACATCCAGAACCTCGTCGGCGAGAAGCCGACCTGGTGGTGGAACCCCCTCACGTTCGTCACCGACGTGGAGAGCGCGGAACGCCTGGCGGCGATCTTCGCGGCCTCGAACACCCCCCGCGACGCTAAAGCCGACGCGTACTTCCCGATCGCGGGTCGGCAGTACCTCTCCGCGCTGCTCCTCGCGGCCGCCGTCGACGGCCGGCCAATCAGCCAGCTCGTGAGCTGGATGAGCGATCCGGGAGATCAAGATCCCGTCAAGATCCTCCAGGCCAACGGATACTCCGATGCGGCCACACAGCTCCGCGGGACCAGTGAGCTGACCGACAAGCAGCGCGACGGGATCGTCGGCACTGCCACTCCCTGGGTGTCGTTCCTGCGTAACCCGAACTACCTCGCGTGGATTCAGACCACCGGGCCAGAAGATCGGCGACCCCAGTTCAACCCGCGTGCGTTCGTCGGCTCGAAGGCAGACACCCTTTACCTGGTGTCCAAGGAGGGCGAGGGAAGCGCGAGAGCGATCACTGCAGCCATGACGATGGCGGTGCTCGATGCGGCCGACAAGCTCGGCGCGGTGTCGAAGGGGATGCGGCTGCCGCGCCCGCTCATGGCCTCCCTGGACGAGGCCGCGAACGTCGTGCGCATCCCGGAACTGCCGGACCTGTACTCGCACTACGGATCGCGGGGCGTGATCCTGTCGGTCTACTTGCAGTCCTGGACCCAGGGCGTGCAGGCGTGGGGCGAGGACGGCATGAAGAAGATGTGGTCAGCCGCCAACACGAAGATGGTCGGCAAAGGCGTCGACGAGACCCCGTTTCTGCGTGAGCTGCGCGAGCTCATCGGCGACCGCGATGTCCGGTCGAGTTCGGTGTCCTCCGGCAAGGGTGGTCGTTCCAGTTCCCAGTCACTGCGCAAGGAAGCAATTTTCGAGGTGTCCGAGCTGCGAGCGATTCCGAGCTGGCGCGCACTGGTGTTCAGTTCGGGAAACCCGGCGACATATATCCGGTTGGAGCCGTGGTGGAAGCATGACTACGCGCCATCGGTGACCGCGTCCAAGGACTACTACGAGAAGCTGGGGCAGGCAGCATGAGCGAGCAGCCCACGAACGATCCCGGGCCGGACGTCGACGAGAACGATCCGAAAGCGCGGGGACTCTGGTTCGCCAACGTCCACGACTTCGTCGTCCGCTACCTCACCCCGAGCTGGGTGCGGCGAATTGACAGGGAAACCAACTGGTGTCGGCAGTGGTATCGGCATCCCGAGGCGCACGCTCGCCTGGACGCGCTGTGGCGCAGCTTCGAGGCCCACCGGGTGAGTAGCGACGCCAACGCGATGGCGATCTGGTGGCGCGACTTCGCGGATCCCACCATGAGCGCGCTGACCCGGCGGAAGGGTCCCTTCGAGCAATGCCACGGAGACACCGGAGAGCACCACGACACCAGCGATGAAGTGTGGGTGACAGACCCCCCTCCCAGGGGGATGTTCAGTGACGAGCGCACCGTCGCCGCGAAGGAGTTCGCGGACTACGACGACTAGGAGTTGAGGGGCTCCGGTTGTCAGAGCCCGCTGGGAGCATTTGAGTGGGCTTGAGCAACCGACACGTGAGGGGGCGAGGGTGGTCGAGCAGCTACGCGCGTACAAGTACGTGCTGGACCCCAGCGCTGCTCAGCGGGAGCGGCTGGAGCAGTGCGCTGGCGCGGCCCGCCACGCCTACAACCTCCTGGTCGCGGAGAACCGGCGCCGCGGCGACCGGTATCGGCTGCTGCGAGACCATCTGGTCACGCGGGGCCTGTCCCCCGTGGAGGTCAAGGCAGCGATCCAGGCGCATCAGCTCGAGCATCCCGGTGAGCCGACGCGGCCGCTCGGCTACCAGGCGTATGCCACGGGGTATCTGACCAGCATGCTCACGGAGCACCGGTACGCCGCGGCCCGAATCGCGTCGGGCGAGGACCCCGAGACCGCGTGGCGCTCTGAGCGGTATGACGGGCCGTGGATGCACGAGATCCCGCGCCGCGTGCACGTCTCAGGGCTCCAGAGCGCGGACGCGGCCGTGAGGAACTGGTTCGCGTCACTCGCGGGCGCTCGTAAGGGCCGGCAGATGGGCGCGCCCCGGTTCAAGAAGAAGGGCCGGTCGCGGGACTCGTTCACGATCCCCGCGCCCGAGAAGATGGGGCCCCGCGCCAACTACCACCGCGCTGTCGATGCACGACGCGGCCAGATCAGCGACTACCGCCACGTGCGTCTCGCGTCGCTGGGCACCGTCCGCACCCACGACTCCACGAAGCGGCTCGTGCGCGCCCTCGAGCGCGGCGCCCGGCTGCGGTCCTTCACCGTCTCCCGTAGCGCCGATCGCTGGCACGTGGCCCTGCTGGTCTCAGAGGAGGTCGCTGCACGTCGTCCGACGAAGGCACAGTGCGCCGCGGGTGTCGTCGGCGTTGACGTCGGGGTGAAGGTGCAGGCGGCGCTGTCCACGGGCGAGGTGGTGGACAACGTGCGCCCGGGCGCGCGGGCGGCAGCCCGGATCGCGCGGATTCAGCGTGCGATCGCCCGGTGTGAGCGGGGGTCCCAGCGGCAGCAGCGCCTGTACCGGCGTCTCGCTGCGGCGCAGCACCTCGTTGCGCAGCAGCGCGCGACCGCGCAGCACGCCCTGACGAAGTACCTTGCGACCGGCTTTGAGCACGTCGCCATCGAGGATCTGAACGTCTCGGGCATGAGCTCGAGTGCGCGCGGCACCATCGAGCAGCCCGGCCGTAACGTCCGCGCGAAGGCGGGACTGAATCGAGCGCTGCTCGATGTGGGCTTCGGCGAGCTCCGCCGGCAGCTTGAGTACAAGACCAGCTGGTACGGAAGCCAGCTCCACATCATCGACCGGTACTTGCCGTCGTCGAAGACCTGCAGCGCTTGCGGGGCAGTGAAAGCCAAGCTGTCTCTGCGTGAGCGGGTCTTCGAGTGCGGTTGCGGGTACCGCGAGGACCGGGATGTGAATGCGGCGCGGAACATTGCGCGCTTCGCTGCCCCTGGTCTCGCGGGGGCTGGTCTCCTCGCCGACGGCAGGTCGGAGAGGCTAAACGGACGCGGAGGCCCTGTCCCTGATCCCCTACTTGGGGTTCTTAGGGGCGGGGCCGGTGATGCGTCAAGACCCACCCGTGTGGGTGGGCCACCGGTTGAGAGTGATCTCGACCTGTCCCCACAAGAGGCGCGCGGCGGATAGGAACGCTGGTCAGCCAGGGTCCGTCAGAAGCGCGCACAGGGAACAGCCCGATGCGCAGGTCGTGCAGGCCTGGAAGGAGGAGTCCGTCCCGCACGCACAGGGAACAGCCCAACGCCGGGAAGCGCGACCTGATGACCCCCGAGTCCGGCCCGCGCGCACAGGGAACAGCCCACCACGTCAGCCTCGACCACCGGCTTCTCCTCGTCCGTCCCGCGCGCCCAGCCCGCGCGTGTTTAGCGACCGAGGTCGCGTTCGGGGGTGCGCTCCTGGCCGGGGGTGCGGGCCTTGCGCTGGCTGACTTTGCTCTTCTCAGCGGCGGCCGCGACCTGTTCAGCGGCCGGCATGGTCCGCCCGGGCCTCGTGATCGCTAGAACGTTGGCGGCCTGGGGGTCCCGCTGGGCGAGGTCGCTGGTCTCGTCCTTCTCGCGCTGGAACTGCCCGACGCCGGCATGTTCTATGTCTCCGCGTTCGGTAGCTACTGCCGCCTTGCCCTGATGCTCCCCAAGTTCGCTCGCCAGGTCCTCCGGCGCACCGTGCCGGGGCTCGTCGAGCTCGAGGTCCAGACCGAGGTCGGACTCACGCGCAGCGAGGTCCTGCATGGCCTGCTCGATCGAGACTCCCTCCGCAACTTCGCGCTGCGCCTCGTTCCACAGCAGCCATTTGTTCGTGCGGGCCATCTCCGACTCGGTGAGGTTGCCTTCGAGCCAGTTGTCGGCGCGATCGCGGCCGTACTGGTTCGTGAGGTCGGCCCACTGGCTGGCGACGTCGTCGCCCACCGTCGCCAGGTGGGCGCTGATGCGGTGCTGCCGCTCGTACTCGCTGAGGTCCGGCACCACCACAACCTTGTCGGGGTTGTTCCCGAACACCTCAGCGACGGCCTCGTCAGACCAGCGCTGCAGAACCTCCGGGTCCAGCACCGTGGACCGCGCCGGCGTCGCTTCAGTGACGTCCCAGGCAAGGACCACGGTGTGAGGGTCCTCCCCCACGAGAGACCCGATGGTCTGGTCCGACCACCGTTCCAGCTCCTCCGGGTCGAGCACCCTCGTCACCGCACCGCTCTCGGTGACGAGAGTTTCCGGGGACTCGGGGTCGATCTGCTCGAGGTGGTCGGCGTGACGCTCTGCGGCATCCTCCGCCCGCGCCGCATCCATCCACCGCTGCTGGGTAGCGCTCGGGGTCCCCTCCGGCGCCGGCACACGATCCAGGTCCTCCTGCCGCACGTTCGCGTCGACGAACTCCACAAGACTCTGGTGGCGCTCGGTGACGTGCTGGCTGAGCTGTTCGTGAGCCACTCTCGCCAGCGGCTCACTGTCCGCGTACGCCTCGGCGTACACGAACGCGGTCGCGATCTCGCGGTCGCTGGCCGCCTCGCGCCACTGGGGGTCGAGTCCCTGAGCGGCAATCGTCCGGGCCGCATTGCGCTGTGCCTCCTGGCGGTCACGCAGCGCCTGCGCAGCCTCGCGCTGCCCGTCGGCTTCTCGGCGCCGGGCTTCTTCCTGACGGCGCTGGATGAGCTCCATCAGGCGCATTCCCGTTGCCGACATCCCCCGCAGGACGCGGGAGTGGTCACTAGCGATCTGGTCCTCGGCCTCACTCATGACATTCCCCTTTTACCTCTCCGGGCCGGCCTCTCGGCCCGACCCGATCTGTGGTTGGTTCCGTAGGGTCCTCGGCACAGTCGTGTCCATCCGGCCCTGCGGGTCGGGCGCGCTCTCCTTGCCGACAGGGCGGCTTTCGGCCCGCTCCAGGTCACGAATAGCCCGCGCTACCGGGTCGCCGTTGACGACCTCCCACCCGGGGGGTGCCGTCTCGCGCTTGTGCATCGCTTTCAGGATGGAATGCTCGGCTACCAAGGGCACCGCTGCAGCGGCGAGCTGCTCACGGGCCCTGGCGAGATCGCGTTCCGCGTCGGCTCGCCGGGCGATCGCGTCGACCAGTTGCATCATCTGCATCAGCAGCGCGAGCCGTGAGGCGGTGTCGTTGGGGCTCGCTGCCTGGGACACGCTCACCATGGTCTGCGCCGCGCCGGCGACGATCTCTCGGCCAGTGGAGCGGCGCGGTTGGGCGGCCTTCAGCAGCGCATCCGACGCGCGGGCGAGGTACTTGTCTTGGGGGGCATCCGCCTGGACGGACCACGCACCAAGGACCGTCGACGCCTCGCGTGCGGCCCGACGCCAATGCACGTCCGGGCGCTCGCTCTCCAGCGCGCTGCGCATGTCGCGGATCTTGTCCGCCACCGGCAGCCGGAACGCGCTCCCGACGGGCAGGGTCTTGCGCTCGTGCCAGACGTCGATCGCCTCGACCTGGGATCGCAGGCCCCATCCGTAGCGCTCCCGCAGCTTGTCCAGCCCGAGCTGCTTGTCCCACTTGGACGGCGAGTAGAAGATGCCGCCCTCGGAGTCGCGCACCTTCACGCTGTACCCCGTGGGCGACGCACCAACGGCGGTGCCGCGACGGGGCATGACGATGAGGCCGGCGGCACGCGCCGTCCGCACGAAGTCAGCCTCACTGCTGGCGGTGAGGGACGCGCCCTCGACGATCCGCCGAGCGATCACCCGGTCCGGTTCACGGTTCTCTGCACGCGCCCGCTCCCACTCGGGACGCGACACGTTGCCAATGCCGGACGAGAGCTCGCTGTCGAACGTGACCTCGAGCGAGTGCTTCGCAGCCACGCGCGCAGCAGCCTGCGCGGTGCGCCGCTTGGACTGGCGATCGTTCCAGCGCCTGCCGTCATCGCGCACGAGATTCACCGCGATGTGGAGGTGGTCGTTGCCGTCCTTCGAGGAGCCGTGGTGGACCGCCATCCACGCGCAGTCCGCACCGTTCTTCGAGTCGGTGAAGTCCATCTGCTGCACGAACTCACGCGCCAGCTCGGCCCACTTCTCATCCGGCAGTGCGCCTTCTCGCTCACCCAGCGAGAGCACCGCGTGGAAGACACGGTCGGCGCGGGCCGCACCCCGAGCGGTCTCGCCGTCGACCGGGATCAGCGGCAGCCCGCGCTCACGCCGGACCTGACGCCAGGCCGCGTCAAACTCCTGCGCCAGGGCGTGCCGAGCGTTCGGGTCTCCGGCGAGATCCACTCCACTGAAGCCGGCCTCGATCATCGACGAGCCCGCGACAAGGCGCTGCTGCTCGTGCTCGTTGTGCCGGCCGGGACCGAACAGGTACGACACCAGGGACCCGGGGCCCGTGCCGACGGCGATCTGCTTACCGATCATCACGCCCCCCGGCATCCACCGCGATGCTCTCCACACGATCTATCACCGCGCGCACCTCAGCCATCACTGTGCGCACATCCTCTGCACTCACCGGCTCGCCGCCACCCAGCGCGAACGTGTTGGCCTGATGCGCCAACTGGTTCACGTTGTTCGCCACCGTCGCGAGCTGGAAACGCGTACGCGCTAGCGCCTCGAGCAACTGCTCGTACCGCGCCGCCGCATCCGTTCCGCCCGTCAGCACAGCCCGCATAAGAACAGCCTGACGGGACACACCCTGCGAGCGAGCCAGTGACCGCAGCAGCTCATCCTCCGCATCGGTGGTCATCAACACCAGGCGGTTCTTCCGCGGCTCGTTCGCGTTCGCGCGACGCATCCCACGTCTCGCAACTGCGAACGAATCCTCCGCCACGGCGGGCTCCTTTCGGCTTAGTGCAACGGGTCACCAACGGTGAGCGCTCCCACCAGTGTGGTGGGACCCGTGCGCGCAGCGCAAGGGCAAGATCCAGTTAAGGCACTTAACTGACCATCTTGCTCCGGCTTTTGTGGCCCGTTGGAGGCTTATCGGTGTCGGTACCACCCAGTACGGTGGAGGCATGAATGAAGCAAGTCACACGGCAGGACAGGGTGAGCACCCGATCGATCAGAAGGTGCTCTCGCTGATGGACCGGCGGCTTGAGGCGGCACGGCAGCTGGCCGATGCCGCCAGCGAGCTGAACGCATCGCGGGCGCGACTGGAGGACGCACAGCGCGCGTACGTCGAGTCGTTCCGTCAGGCGGAGAAGGCCGGCTGGGACAAGAAGGAACTGACCGGGCACCTCAACTTCGAGGAGCCCGGCAAGGCGCCCCGGAAGCGCGCAGCAACGCGGAAGCCCGCGACGACTGCACAAACCAGCACCGGCGACACGTCGGGCACGGGCGATGGGGACGCGGCGGACGAGTGAGGGCTCGCCGTCTTCCTGATGCTCAAGTCTTCGTGTCCCGTACCTCCGGTCAAGGGCGCTGCGCGTCGCTCCGCGATGGCGCTGCGCGCCACCCTTGACTCTCCGGCACGGGACACGAGAGGTCGCATTTATCAGGAAGAAGGCCGCAGAGAAGGCGGCACCGAACGAGGGGGAGCGTCATGAGTGAACCGACCGGCAACCTGACCACCGAGTACAGCGACAGGGCAGGAGTGACGCCGGAGTGGGCGACCGATCCGGTGGATCAGCCGTACACACCTGAGCGAGTCGCGGCAATCTGGATCCAGGCGACGTCGACGATGGAGGCCTACCTCGCGTCTGATCGTCCTGATCTGGCGAGGAACATGATCGAGGAGATCGACACGAACCTTCGTGACTTCGCGGCGGGCGGTTACCCGCCCGGCAGTGACGAGATGGCCGGCATCTACACCGACGCGATCTGCCGCGCCGCGATCCCCTACGGGCAGCCGCCCATCAGCGCCGAGGAAGTCGCCCGGCACCTCAACAACGTCGGTCTCTCCGTGCCGACAATCGATGTGGACACGCTGGCCGCCCGCACCGGAGTCACGCCCCTGCACCCCGCGCACACCGTCAACCGGATCGACGGCGACTTCGCCGGCGCCTGGGAGCAGGCCGTCGGGAACAGCTATTCCCAGCCCGTGTCCCACGGCCCGATCCTGGACTACGGCTTCGGCACCCCGGCGATCACCGTGTCCATCGGCGACGCCCGCGACTGGGACAGCACCTTCCGCGTCAGCCTCGAGAGCGACGGCTCGACCGCACTGACCGTTAGCGGCGATGACCCGGTCGACCTCGCCACCATCAGCCAGACCACGGGCCTGCCCGAGCACGAGGTCCAGCAGATCATCACCGGGGCCACCACAGCGCTCCGCTCCACGCTGCCCAGCCCCGAGGGGCAGCCGGCCACCGAGCCCGCGCTGGTGGACCTCGCCGCGGCCCGCATGAGCGTGCGCCGGGCGATCGCCAGCATCACCAGCGACAGCGAGGCCGCGCAGGCGCACCTCCAGTCCGCCAACAGGGCGCTGACCGAAGCCGTTGAAGCACTCCGGCCCGACCAGGTCCACCCCGGCGTCACCGCCGCGCAGGAGTCTGTGCAGCAGGCCAGCGAGAAGGTCGCCGCCGTCACCGAGACCGCCGCGAAGACCGACGCCGAAGTCACTCTCTACACCAAGAGCGACTGCCCCGGCTGCTTCGCCACCAAGCGCGCGCTCCACAAGGCCGGCGTCGAGTACGACGAGATCAACCTCGAACAGCACCCCGAACTACTCGCACAGTTCAAGCGCCAAGGAATGATGCAAGCCCCCATCGTGGAGACCAAAGACGGAGAACGCTGGGCCGGCTACAACCCCGCCAAGCTCAAGGAGCATGGACTCGACTACCGGACCCGCCAGCAGCGCGGAAGCGGCCCCGACACCGGCCAGGGGTGCGGACGGTGAGAGCTTTCTCCACCGACGCGGTCACGCAATAGTGACTCCCAGGGCGCATCGAATACAGTCGCCCGCGACCTCGCTCAACGAAATACAGGAGCAGAACAATGGCGCGTAAGACTCAGGTGATCCTGACCGACGACATCGACGGCTCGGAGGCCACCGGCACGGTGAGCTTCGCTCTCGATGGCGTCTCCTACGAGATCGACCTCAACGACAACAACGCCCAGCAGCTACGTGACCAGCTCGGCGAATGGGCCAACAAGGCCCGCCGCGTCGGCGGCCGCCGCACCACCGGCACCCGCAGCGCGGGCTCCTCAAACGACGCCGCGAAGATCCGTACGTGGGCCCGGGAGAACGGCTACGAAGTCAGCGAGCGAGGCCGCGTCCCCCAGGAAATCCGCGACGCGTACAACGCCGCGCACTGACGAGCAATCACCCCGGCATGTCCCGGACGGCATGAACAGGGGCCCCTTCCCTCGAGGGGGCCCCTGTTCATGCCCGGGGGCACATCGCGCCCGTGCTGGTCTATCGCTCGTATCCCTCCGACCGGCCCTGTGCACGCCGACGCAGCTGAGCTGGCCCTCCGAAAGCGGCCTAGTGGGCCTGTGCGGCCTCGCGGTCGATGAGCGGGCTTCCCGCCCGCACGCGCGCCACATCCGTGGTCACCACGGCCGGCGCGCCCACCGACTCCGTGCGGAACACCCGGTACCGGACCACGGCTCCCACCTCCTGGGCCAACTGCTCGGCCGCGACCGTCGACCGGCTGCGCCCCTGCGGCCCGTCGAACATCGCGCGGGCGTAGTCACTAGGGACCCACCGCCCGCCCAGGAGATCGCCCTTGCCCTCGAGGGTGTCGACGTACGCCTCCCGCCACCGCGACCGGATCCGATGCTCGGACACCTCAATCGGCACATCGACCGCCACCACCTCCACGCCGTACCCGGCGCTCTCGAGCTGCCGCCCGACCGCGATCGCGTGCTCACGCTGAGACAGCACGCCGTCGATCACCACCGGATACCCACGCTCGAGCGCTTCCTCCCGCAGCACATCAGCGATCTGCACGGCCTCCACATGCACCAGTGCCGACAGCTCCAGCGGGAAGAACCGCTCCCCGCGCGCTTCGAGCTCGCGCACCGCAGCGGGCTTCAAGAACTCCTCCAGCGAGCCATCCCGCTCGGCCTGGCGCAAAAGGAACCGTTTGATCTCATCCGGGTCGATCAGCACATGCCCGGCGACCTCGTCGGCAAGCGCCCCCTGCCGCAGAGTGCTCTTGCCGGCCCCGGGTGGGCCAGCCATCACCATCGCGTGCCGGCTCTGGCCGGGCTCTACCCCCGACAAGCACTCCTCCACGTACTGCGCGTGCAGCCGGTCGCGGGCAGCTCGAGGAACCTCGGGGGAGTGGAACCAAAGCGGATTGTGGATCGACGCGGACCCGGCGCGGGTTCCCAAGGGCCCGTCTCGGCGAGTCAGCTCCCGCACATGGTCGATATGACGATCAATCCAGTCACTCACGAAGCCGGAGCGTTCTTCCGCTCGGCCACCTCGTCGTAGGTCGCATCGTCGATCAGCCCCTCCCGGTGCGCCTTCTGCACCTCACGCCAAGACCCCGGGCCCGGGCTCGCCACGATGCCCTCCAGCCACTCCGGCTCCGGGATCGGCGTGTACTCCCAGCGCCCAAGCTCCTCGATCAGCCGCTCGCGCGTCAGCTGGCCCAGCGAGTAGCGCTGGCAGATCTCATACGGGCCAGCGCCCGAGAACCCCGGAACAGCCTCGGGGACCTTCCGGGCGGCCTTCAACGACTGACTCAGCGCCGACTGCGAGACACCCAGCACCCGAGCCACCTCCGCCTGAGGACGACCCTCACGGTCCAGATGCTTCAGCGCGCGACGGTAATCCAGCGTCGCGACCTCTACCTGACGCCGACTCACCGCAGCCACCACCAGATCATCCGCCGGACGATGCAACTGTGCGGTCATCGAAACCACCTCCCGTATAAGTCACCTTATACGCTGGTGGTGGGCATGTCACGACTCCATCCCCATCGCGCCAGGAGCAGCCGGAGCGACCCCATCCGTCGACTCTCCGCCCTAGCCGTCGTGCTGGCTTGCTGGCGTGCTGGCAAGTAGGCGCGCGGCTGACGGGGCGGCGGAAGCCGCCCGGAGGTGCGCGGCGGAGGCTTTGAGGTAGATGCCAGTGGTGGCGATGCTCTCGTGGCCCAGCAGCTGCTGCACCTCGGAGATCGGAACCCCGACATCGACCATCGAGACCGCGTAGGTGTGGCGCAGGGCGTGGGCCGCTTCGCCCTCGGGCTTGGCGATGCCGGCCCGCGCGTAGAGCCGGTTGACGCGGTAGGAGATGGTGTCGCGGGTGAGCGCGCGTCCGTCCGGGCGGACGAGCAGGGGAGACGGGTCGCTCTGGTCCGCGGCGTGCTCTGCGCGCCAGGACAGGTAAGTGTCGATCTGCGCGGCGACCCCGGGATCCAGCGGCACGGTGCGGGCCTTGCGACCCTTGCCCACCACGCGGAGCGAGGGCTCGTCACCGGGTCGGTAGTCGAGCAGGCGCAGCTCGGCGGCCTCGCTGGCGCGCAGTCCGCCGGCGGCCAGGATGAGCACGATCGCGACGTCGAGCAGCGGCGCCGCCGGTCGCGCCTGCGGATCTTCCGTTTGCGCTGTCTCCAGCAGGGCGGAGATCTGGCCGTCAGTGAAAGCCACCGGCAGGCGCGCATGAGCACGCGGAGCCTGAATCGCGGCCGTGGGGGTCAGCGGGCAGGCGTGACTCGAGGACGAGGTAGCGGCAGAGTCCGCGCAGCGTCGTCACCAGGCGCCGGCGGGTGGTCGGCGCGAGGCCAGCGTTGTTCATCTCCGCCATCGCGGCCTTGATGACCGGCCCGGTCAGATCCTGCACCTTCACGGGGGCGCCGGTCTGGGCCTCGAGGTAGCGCTGCCACGAGGCGAGGTCGGCGCGGTAGGCCGTAGCCGTCTTGACGCTGATGGTGCGGCCGACGGCGCGGCGTTCCGCGATCCAGTCCCGGGCCGCGTCCTCGAGGAGCTCGCTCATCCCGCCACGTTAGGCCGCACAGCTGCCCTCGCTGCGGCGACACCCCGGCCTAGTGCGCATAACAATGATTATGCGCACTAGAGCGGGCTGTCGCCAACTAGATTGGGCCGGCTGGTCGGCGGCGCGCAGCTGTTCGACGCGCTCCAGAACCCGCCCATGGGGACCACTTCATGCCCTACGACGAGCCCTAGGCACAGAACTACGGCGCTGACAGCGCTGCTAGCTCTGTGGAAAACAACCAATGGGCCATACAGCCCGTTCAGCGTTCGCCTCGCAAGTGCGGCCCCGCTTCCTGATTACCGACTTCGTTAGAAGTCCCGCCCGACGAGGCCGCCGACTTCGGTATCCAAAACGGTTCGTATTACGCCGTTCTTGAACCACTCCTGATCGAGAACTTCGTCGGGGACGTCGTTGCTATTGATGGTGCAGATGTACTGCCCTCCAGTCGACTCGACAATAGTCTGCGCCAGCTGAAGTGCTCCTGCCCGCTGGCGAGGGTCTACACCGTCGAATACGACGGAATCATGCACAAGAAAGTCCGGGTGATAAGTGGATGCGATGCCCTCTTCGAGCATAGTGAGGTCGAAGCAAAAAAGCGCCATCCGGTTAACTCCGATACTGCCGGAGCCCGAAGCACGAATGTTAAATTTATAGCCACCGTCATCAACGGCGACTGTAAGCGCAGCATCCCTGCCATAAAGCTGTCGCATTTTGTGACTGAAACGATCGCCAACGCGATCTAATTTCTCCCGTGATGTAGTTAGCTGCGACACTGCTTCACTTCGCTTCGTAGATTGTTCGAGTTTTAGCTCTTCACGAAGAGTAACTAATTCTCGAGCTTGCTCGATCTGAAGATCTAGTGCCGCCATACGCGCTTCGATGTCACTAAGCTCCGCGCGCATCGCATCTAACTCTTCGAGCGCACCCCCTGCATCCAGAGCGCGAAGTGCGCCGTCGCGCTGATCGTCCAGGCGAGAAAGCTCCGTTGCACGTGCCGCGATGCGCGCGTTAAGCGCCTCAATCTCACCGTGCAAGAAGTGCCGGCGGTTCGTGATCAATGTTGCGTGGAATTCGCGCACCTCGTGCACCTGCCGCTTAAATCCGTCGGCAAGGACTACGCCCGCAGCGCTGAACAGTTCCTCGATAGGCAGGGCGTCCTCGCCGGCGGTTTGCGCGTCGGCGAGAGAGGAGACGTACAGCTCGAGCATTCGCCGGTCTACCACCGCTTCGTCCCGCAATCTCGTGATCTGCGCAGTAAACTGGTTGGCTCGAGCCACCAAGGAGTTTGGATCCTCAAGGATTCGGAATCCCGAGATCCGCTGGCGCCATTCGTCGGCCTCGTTCTTCAATGCGGCCCGCTCAAGTACCAACTCCTCCTCCGGCCGCAGTGTCGCGACGAGCCCCTCCTGTGAGGCAGCCGTGATGACCTTCAGCTGCTCCAGGCTCTTCTTCACGGCCGACAGCTCGTGGACTACTTCCCAGTCCAACCCGAGCAGGAACGCAACATGCTCCCTGCTGCTAGTTGCGCCCTGTTGAGCAATTACCTTTAGGGGATCTCTGGGTGTTTCCGTTCGAATGACGTATGAGAGAAGCGTGCGCACAGACAATTTGCCCCCCTCACTCCCCTCGGCCGGCTCTAGGCCGAACAGGGCGAGCCCTAGCAGCGCTTTCCAACTATCGACCGTGACCTGGCCCTCCGAAAGCCACGGGTTAATAACGTAGCGTGAAGACCCCTCAGCCCTGATCGATAGCCTACGACCGCTCGCGAGCGAACGAGTCGCCGCAACAGTGCCACCAAACATTTCCAGAGTTAAGGTAATTTCCCAACCGTCGTCGGCGAGCGGACGCAAACTACTGTGTAGGTTTCCCGCCAACACATAATTCATCAACATAAGCATCGTCGACTTGCCACGGGCATTACGGCTGTTCTGATCTGTGGAATCATGAGCGCGTTCGGCGATGACCGCATTAAACCCCGGCCGGAAGTTTATCGGCTGAAATTCGTCCCGGTTTGCGCTAAGGCGAATGAACATTAGCTGGCCCTCACGATCTGACCTTGATAATCGAGTACTCCCGCACCGTAAAGGAACGTCAGCGCTGCCGCGAAGGCATCATAAGTCGAGCTGCCGGATGACTGTCGATGCTCCACGTACAGCTGGCCAACGCTCATACTACGGTCGCCTAGAAGCGCCAAGAGCGCCGCAGCCTCGCCGATGACTGTGCGCTCCGGGGGCGTGAACTTGTCAGGAAAATATTCACTCACGTTCGAAAATCTCGCAAATCTCGAAGAGGTGCGCGACCACGGCCAGCGCCGCAGCCCGAATTTGAGGGGTGTCACGAGGGCCCGCGTTCTCGATCGCCTTCTCCACGAGGTAGTCGAAAACTTCATCGGACTCGAGGCCGTCCGCCCTGGCGGCATAATAGTCGCTTTTGAAGCGTGCTACCAGCACGCGCCCAAATGACGGCGATACCATGCCTTGGAACTGGATGAAAGCCTCGACTCTCGCCGTTTGCGATAGGCCGTCGGTGATCCGCTGGACGGATAGTGGCCCGAGGCTATTCAGAGAGATCTTTTCCTGCAATGGTAGAGCTAGTTCAACTCCGAGCTGCTGAGGCGCAGGCGCACTAGCTAGAACCGTGCACACCACGGAAAGCTCTTCGTACGTCACCGCTCCAAGAGCGCTCCGCAAAGCGCGCGCGACCGCCTCCTCGTGAGCGCGCTTGGTCTCAAGAAGGAACTCGCGCGTGTGGTATTCGATCTGCGTGTCGATGACGTCATGATGGGGGCCACATAGGTAGATGAGGTTGTCTGCCGAGCCGCGTGCCTCCGGATTCATGTCCTCGTCGTACCGAGGGCCACCCGGACTAGCCGCCGCGATGTGGGCGACCTTGCCCGTCGCCTTCGGCTGATCGCCCACACTCTTCGGCTCGATGGTCAGGTCAATGCCGCAGTTGGGGTAAGCACACTTGTTGCCACTGCGAGCAATCACGATTTTTTCCTGGGCGCGCGGAACGCGATCCCTCAACGAAGTTCCACCCATGGCCCCACAGTAGTAACCGCATACAGGCTTCTCTGGCATCGCCGCGCTCAGGGAGAACGCCAACTGACTCTGGGCTGTCTGCGCCGCGCCTGGCTCCTGCGGTCGTCAGGACAGGCACGATCGGTCGGCCGTCAGCTCGGCGTAGCGCTTGAACAACACCTCTTGGCGTTCCTCTTCGGTGTGCAGCGCCTTCCTGGCACCGAAAGCCTTGTCGACGACCCGGTCCAGGGCATCGTGCGCCTTCAAGAGAGCGGGATCCATGGCGAGAGGGTTGTAGTGATCCGCCAACGAGCGACCTGGATGCATGGCACGCGCATCAAGCACGGCGCTGCCTGCAGCGATGATCTTCGCTCGAACACTGTCACTCACCCCGGGCAGAGGGAGGTTGTTCCAAACAACCGTGGCGGAGAATCGCAGGTCGGACTTGATGCGGCCACCTGTGGCGCGCTGCCAAGCCATGAACATGGAGCTGCTGATGATCGCGAACAGGTACCCGGTGGGATCTTCGGCGGTGAAGTTTGCATCGCCGGCGATGACCTCGGGCCCGAAGTGAGCGACGGTCGCATACCGCCGGGCTTCAGAAAAATGGCGTGGAATACAGACGTACGGAACTCCTGGTTGGCGGCGCTCTCCGAACAAGCTGGGAGTGGCGGCTAGCTTGCTCGTCGCCGCTCGGCGGGAAGCTTCCCGGTAGCTGCGAACGGCATCTATGCGTCCACGAAGTACACCTCTGGGCTGCAGATCGGCAGGGTCGAGATTCTCCAGCCAGAGGCACCATCTGGGTGTCCCGCGGATGAGCTCCCGCGCGCCAACGAACTCACGGAGGTACTTGCTCGCGGCAGGGTCTAGCGAAACCTCCGGGTAACTGTCCGGGCCCACGAGCAGGTGGCCGCCGTCGTTGGGCATTGACCCGTACTGAACTGCGGGCAACTCCGGGCTTAGGGGTTTGGAGCGCTTGTCGATGTATGCGCTCGGTCCGTCGACCAGGTAGGGGTTGATGCTGCGTGCAGGCCTCTGTTCGGGCTGTCCCTTCGGGGTGTCGTAGCTGTAGAGCGCGGCGGGAGTCTTCTCATGCTTGTCGAAGCCGACGATGACGCAGTGGACGTGAGCAAGTCCGGGAGCTTCGGAGGTCCACGCGAAAGTCTGGTGGGCGAAGCGGATGCGCCAGCCGGCTCCGAGGATGGGCTTGAACAGGGCGGCGACGGGCAGGCCCTGGGCGATGGAGTTGGTGGAGACGAAGGCGAATCGTCCCCCGCGGGTGTAGTGGAAGTAGTCCGCTGCCTTTTTGTACCAGGCGGTGACGTAGTCGAGGTAGCCGTCGTAGTCCTCACCCCAGACCGCTTTGAGGTCTTCGACTTGCTCGCGGGTTTTCGTCGTGTGGCCGATGAAGGGCGGGTTGCCGACGATCATCACCTGCGGCGAGGCGGGGAAGATCCGAGACCAATCTGCGCGCAGGGCGTTGTGGACGTGGATGGTCTCGATCTTGTCCAACGGCAGCGGGTCTGGCGCCTTCCCTAGAGCGAGTTCCATGGCCTGGTTGGCCTGGTGATCGACCAGGTGCAGGGCGGTCGAGGCGATCCGGGCCGGCCATTCTTCGATCTCGATCCCGGCGAAGTGGTCCAGGGTGACCGGAAGGTCTTCTTTGAGAAAGAAGGCGGTCGGTGACTGCCAGCTGGTGTCGCCGAGCTCGTGGAGGCGCTTGAGGATGTCGAGGTCCAGGGCGCGTAGCTCCCGGTAGGCGACGACGAGGAAGTTTCCGCAGCCGCAGGCAGGGTCGAGGATGCGCAGCTGACCGAGGTCGGCGCGGAGTCGCTTGAGCTTGCCGGTGTCGTGCACGGCGTCGGTGAAGCGGGCGCGGAGCTCGTCGAGGAATAGCGGCTGGATGGTCTTGAGGATGTTCGTTTCGGTCGTGTAGTGCTCGCCGAGCTCGCGACGAGCCTGGGAGTCCTTCACTGCCTGAAACAGGGACCCGAAGATGGCCGGAGAGATCGCGGACCAGTTGAACGCACAGGCTTGCAGGAGCAGCTCGCGCATATTCGAGTCGAACGAGGGGATCGAGGCGGGTTCAGCGAAGATGCCCCCGTTGACGTAGGGGAATCGAGCGATGGACTCGTCCAAGTTGCGTTGCCGCTTGCTGCTCTCGCGATTCATGGCTTGGAACAGCATCGCCAGTTGCGGACCAAGGTCAGCGCCATCCTCGCTGGTGCGCTGCTCGAGGAACTCATAGAACTGGTCACGCTCACCCCACACGCCGGCGTCATCCGCGTACAAACAGAACAGCACCCGCACGAGGAACACCGATGCATCGTGGTCGTCGTAGCCGGACTCTGACAGCGCTCCGTACAGGTCCGCCATGATCTGGGCGGCCTTGACCGAGGCTTCTTCCTGCTGCTGGCTACCGAAAGAGCTGGTCCGGTAGCCAGCCAGGAACGCCAACAAATCGGAGTTGGCCGGTAGCTCCTCGAGGGCGAAGGTGCGCGTGTCGGCGCCGTCGGGAGCTTGGAGATCCAGGACCCGGAACTCGGTGAAGTTGCTGGAGATGACCCAGCGCGGGGTCTCCACGTCAGTGAGGTCGTCGATATAGTCGAGCGCCTGGCGTTCGGCCGCCTCGAGGTCTTTGCCGGCGGACTTCATCTCGATCGCACACAGGCCGGGCAGGAGCGCGTCGATGTACCCGCGATGTCCGGTTGAGGATCGCTTCGCACGTTTCTCGTACAGCGCAGCCTTCGTGCTCGTGATCCCAAAGACCCGTAGCAGGTCTCGAATGAACGACTGCGCCTGCTGGCGCTCGTCCCCTGGCTCGTCACGCCAGTCCACGACGAACTGCGCAGCGCGCCGTCGGATCTCGTTCAACGACAGCGCCTTCGCCATGGATCTCCCTCGCGTGATGACTCCCTGTGAGCCTACTAGCAGGTCATGAAAAGGCTGTCACGAGGCCAGTCCCTGTCAGCCGACGAGGGGTGGAGGCGGCTCGAGGGAGCGCTACAGCTCCCCTCGGGAACGCATCCCGGAAGTTCGGGGAGGATGCTCGGGCAAACTCGCCGCAGGACTTCTCGTTGCAGCGGGAATGAGTCAGGATTGCACCATGGAACCTACGGACGCAGCTAACAGCGGATTCGACCTGTTTCGAGCGGTAGAATTGGCAGCGCCGTTGACGGTGACGATCCTGCTCGCCTGGATTGCGATACGAGCAGAAGGTCGGCGAGCCCGCAACGACAGACGGGACGCATGGCGATATGATCGCACGCGAGTCGCAGTTGATGAGATACGCGCACAGCTTGCAACCATCAAGCAGCACCTTGACTCTGCATCCCTCAGGCAAGACGTTAATTCGCTTGCGGGGCGGCGGCTCCTGTCGGAGGCGTCGGTCGGGCTCATGATGCTTGCATCATCACGGTCACTACCGTTGGACATGCGCGAAGCCCTTGAAGCGCTGAGGTCAGAGGGGGAATTTATTAACTCCATGAGCACGGACGAGGGTAAAGCCTTCGAAGCTGACGCGAGGCAATGGGCTTCGTTCACCCAGGGCGCACTGTCAACTATGACATACGAGCTTGCGGACCGATGGGCCGTCCACGGCGAAGTCTGGGAATCCCACGTCCGGGATTCAGGCGGGAAGCCGATGCGGCCACCAGCCATTTTTGCAGACTAAGAATACTCCATTGGCATCAATTCCCGATCGCCGCATACCGGCAGTTACGCCGCCCTGAGCTGCGCATCCATGACCGACCACGGAAGCTAGATCCGGCTAGAAAAGCAACCAGTCAAGCGAGGTTCCAAACAGGTTCCGACTCCCAGCCCGACGGGAAACCCATCTCATCTAAGGACCGGCCCGCGCGAGGGGCATCGTCGAGGAACTCTCGGAGCTTCCAGCACCAGTCGTCCGCCGGGTTTATGCGGTGAGTTAGGAAGGAGAGCACAGCAAGGGTCGGATACAGCCGCGGCCGCGTGGCCCCCGCCGCATGGCGGAGCACATCGAATGAGCTCAGGTGCTTATCGCCGATGCGTTGGGTTACGTTCAGGTTCCATAAGCGCGAGTGGTGAGCGCAGGTATTTCGAATGTATCGGAGGTTCTTCCACCAAGCCTGGAGGGCTCCGCCTGCCCCAGATCCCGAGGGATCTATTAGGCCAATTTCCCGAGCGATAGCGTCACGATCCCGTGTCGCAAGGGCACGGAAAAGGAGTAGCAGGTCGCCGAAGGTAAGAAGCTCTGTAAGCATCCAGATTGGCATCGGGGAGCTGTAGGTTTTTTTGTAATGATCGACAAATTGCGCGTCAGATTGTTCGATGGATTGTCGAATTTTCGCCAGGATTTGGTCATGCTGGCTGAGCGCGCGTCGGCCTTTTTTTAGCGTCACTTGAGGCGCATCTAAGTTGGCAGAGTTGAGGTAAGCCTCGGCGCCTCCCCGATCGCCCAGAGTGTGTCCGACGTGAAATCGGAGGCCCACTTCTACCCGCTCGATGGCATCAAATACAAGTCGTCGAAGCTCGCGGTCAAATTCGTAGAGCTCCACCACCTGGTTCCAGGTGGTGCCATGGGTCAGATCGTCGTGCACCTGTATGTCGTCGCGGGTCGCGCCGTTGGCCAATGCCACCTTGCCAACGACCTCGCTCCGGCGGAAGGGGTACCAGTAGCCGCTGAGCCTGTAGTAGCCAGCCCGTTGCAACCAAGTAGCCACGTCGGCGTCGTCGTCGATGATCATGTTGCGCTGACGAAGCAGAGCGACCTGATCTGGAACCGGGAGGAACGGCTTGGCGTAAGGAATAAGGTTCATAGACACAGAAAACCAGCCTCCCCCCTCGCGATGCGAGACGAAAGGCTGGTCGTGATGCCCACATCCTATGCGGACGCGTCACACGGGGCAAGCCGAGTAGAACCTAGCTCACCTTCTGGGGTCAGTCGGCTCTCGGAGATAGCGATACAGCGTGGATCGGCTGATGCCATGCTCACGGGCGATTTGGGCTTTGGGCTTGCCGGAGAGGGCGGCGTTGCGGACGGAGCGGATCTGGTCGCTCTCCAGGCTGCGGGGCCGGCCCTTGTAGGCGCCGCGCTTCTTCGCGGCGGCGATGCCCTCGGTCTGGCGCTGGCGGATGAGCTCGCGCTCGAACTGCGCGAAGGCGCCCATCATGTTCAGCTGGAATGCGGCCATCGGGTCTGAGTGTCCGGGCTCGAAGGTGAGTCGCTCTTTGAGGAACTCGATGCTTGCGCCCTTCCGGGGGCGCTGCTCGGTGTGCTCGGTCGGGTCGCCGGTGATCTGCTGGACGATGTCGTTGAGGTCGATGACCGACCGGGCGAGACGATCCATCGACGCGACGACGACGTGGTCACCGCGGCGGACGTGCCGGATGAGCGCCTGCAGCTGCGGGCGGTCGCTCGCGCTCTTGCCGGACTGCTTCTCGGTGAAGATCTGGTCGCACTCCCCCACCGCCTCGAGCTGCCGCGCGAGGTTCTGGCCGGCCGATGACACCCGGAGGTACGCGACGCGCTGCCCCGGGGCCCGATGTGTTCCATTCATGTCTTAGACCCTAGCCGAGACATGTATCAAAACACGGTAATGGACTTAGTGGAACAGCGGCGACGCCTCGGCGATGTGTGTCGCGTTTGGGTATACCTGAACGGCACGCTGTGTCCAGGCCGGGGTTTCGGAACCTTTAGAGATTCTCACCAGATCAGTGCTGTCAGTGTCCGAAGTCGACTGCACGAGTGTCCGCAGTCGGCTGCACAGCTCAGAGGTTGCGTAGTCGTTGTCTGGTGAGGCGACGACCCACGATGGCAAGGGGGTGTCGACCTGTCTTCACAAGTTCGCGTCTGCGGCCGAATCGCCTGTTCGCCTGCGGAGTCACTCCCGATCAGCAACTGTGTACACTCGACCCGTACGACAGGGGAGCGCCGTGAATGGGCGCTGAGAGTGCGCAAGCAGACCCTTGAACCTGAACCGGTTAGCACCGGCGGAGGAAGTCGTGTGGTGACCGTTCGCTCGCGAACATCCACCTATGCGTTCTCGCATGCAATTGCACCCGCCGGACATCCTTCCCCTGTCGACGCGCCTTGCCATGGACGGCAGCGCACAATTCGACAGAGGAGACGCTCATGACCGACGCTCACCGATCCACACCCGCCATCGCCACCATCACCGTCGACCCGAACGGCGACGTCGCGGAACTCCGCGCCTCGGTGGCCGAGCCGTGGGACGCCGCCGTCGGCCACCGCTTCGTCAGGGAACTGTTCGCCGGCACGATCGACGACGAGGTCCTCATCGGCTACCTCGTGCAGGACTACCAGTTCTTCGACACCTTCCTCTCCATGCTGGGAGCATGTGTCGCCTACGCGGACGAGGTGCCCGCCAAACTGCGTTTCGCCCGCCAGCTCGGCATGCTCGCGTCGGACGAGGACGGCTACTTCCAGCGGTCCTTCGACGAGCTCGGAGTTCCTGAGTCCGAACGCACCGCACCCGAACTCACTCCCACCACCACCGCGTTCAGGGAGGCGATGACCGAGGCGACCCGATCGCAGTCGTACCCTCACCTGCTCGTTCTCCTCGTCATCGCCGAATGGCTCTACCTCGATTGGGGCGAGCGCGAGGCGCCGATGCCCGAACGCTTCGTCCACCGCGAGTGGATCGAACTCCACCGCGGCACCGGCTTCCAGGAGTGGGTGCAGTTCCTCGTCGACGAGCTGGATCGCGTCTTCCTCCAGGATTCTGCTGCGCGCGATCGCCTCGCCGCGGTGTGGAAGCACGTCGTCGACCTCGAACTCGCGTTCTTCGATACCGCTTACGCGTGAGGCGCGGGCCGGTGACCGTCGTGGTCCCGTCATCGAGCTGAACGGTCACCGGAGATCGCGCGACTGAACCTGCGGGGGGTGCCCGAACTCAGTGGGCGATGAGGCCGCGGGCCGCGTTCCGACGTCCCGGCTGTAGGCTAATGAGTGACGCGGGGTGCCGTGCTGGCACGGCTGAGATCACACCCGTTGAACCTGATCTAGTTCGTACTAGCGAAGGGAACGTCGCCGATGTCGGCACCTTCTTCCGTCCCTGCCGTCCCACTCGATGCTGCCGCGGTGGCCGAGGCTTTGGCCGCGATGCGCGGGCACGCCCCGCTGGTGCAGTGCCTGACCAACGTCGTCGTGGCCCAGTGGACGGCGAACGTCCTGCTCGCGGTTGGCGCGAGCCCGTCGATGGTCGACAACCCGGAGGAAGCCGGGCCGTTCGCCGCTGTCGCCGATGCGGTCCTGGTCAACCTCGGCACGCCTCAGGAGGCGACGGTGGCCGCGATGCACGGCGCGGTCAGCGCCGCCGCGGCGGCCGGCACCCCGTGGGTACTCGACCCGGTCGGGGTGGGCGGGCTCGTCTGGCGCACCCAAGTCGCCACGGGCCTGCTCGCACACGCCGCCCCGGCGCTCATCCGCGGCAACCCCTCGGAGATTCTTGCTCTGGCCGGTGGGGGCAGCGGTGGGCGGGGTCCGGAGAGCGTCGATGCCGCCGAGGACGCCGTCGACGCCGCCCGCGTGCTGGCACGGGAGCACGGCACCGTCGTCGCGGTTTCCGGTGAAGTCGACCACCTCACCGACGGCACCCGACTGGTCCGGGTGGGCAACGGCCATCCGTGGCTGACCAAGGTCACCGGGGGCGGGTGCGCACTGGGCGCCCTCATGGCCGCCTTCGCCGCCACCGCCGACGACCCGCTGCTGGCCGCTACCTCGGCGACCGCGACGTACACCGTGGCGGCCGAGGTCGCGGCCGAGCGTGCCGCCGGGCCGGGGAGCTTCGCCGTCGCGCTGCTGGACTCCCTCGCCACCCTCGACCCGAAGGAGCTGACCGAGAAGGTGGTGCTCCGGTGACCCGCCGGCCGGTGGACCTCAGCCTCTACCTCGTCACCGACACCGGTTTGTGCGGGCCGCGGGGGGTGCCCGCGACGGTGGAGGCCGCGGTCGCGGGCGGGGCCACCATGGTGCAGCTGCGTGACCCGGGGACCACCGACGCCGACTTCGTCGCCCTCGGCCTGGCGGTGCGCCAGGTGCTGGCGGGGAGCGGGGTGTCGCTGATCGTCGATGACCGGGTCCACCTCGTTCAGGACATCAGCGCCGACGGCGTCCACGTCGGTCAGCGCGACATGTCCCCCAGCCAGGCCCGGCAGCTGCTCGGGCCGGACGCCATCGTCGGGCTGTCGATCAGCACGATCGAGCAGGTCCGTGCCGCCCGAGCACTCGGTGACGACGTCCTGGACTACCTGGGCGTCGGACCGGTCTGGCCGACGGCGACCAAGCCCGACCACGGCCCTGCGATCGGCCCGGACGGGGTGGCCGCGGTGGCCGCCGCGAGCCCGTGGCCGGTCGTCGCCATCGGTGGTATCACCACGGTGCGGGCCGGTGCGCTGCGCCACAGTGGGGTCGCCGGAGTGGCGGTCGTGTCCGCGGTGTGCGCCGCAGAAGATCCAGCCGCGGCGGCCGCAAGCCTGCGGGCCACCTGGGACGGTCAGCCGTGAGCCCCCGCCCGCCGGTCGCGCTGACGATCGCCGGCTCGGACCCCTCCGGCGGGGCCGGCATCCAAGGCGACTTGAAGACCTTCTCCGCACTGGGTGCCTACGGCACCGCAGTGCTCACCTCGCTGACCGCCCAGTCCACCCAGGGAGTCACCGGTGTCCATGTCGTCCCCGCGGACTTCGTCCGCGCCCAGCTGGACACCCTCGTTGATGACGTGGCGGTTGACGCCACCAAGATCGGGATGCTTGCCTCCGCGGCCACCATCGAGGCCGTCCTCGCCTTCCTCGACGAGCGCGCCGACGCGGTGCCGGTCGTGGTCCTTGACCCCGTCATGGTCTCCACCGCCGGTTCCCGGCTGCTGGCCGAGGACGCCGTCGAACCGATGCGCCAGCTCTTACCGCACGTCTCCCTCATCACCCCGAACCTCCCCGAGGCCGCCGTCCTGCTCGACACCGACCCCGCCGAGGACCTCGACACCATGCGCGCCCAGGCCGCCGCGCTCCGGGAGATGGGCGCCGCGCGGGTACTGGTCAAGGGTGGCCACCTCGGCGGCGACGCACACGCCACCGACCTGTGGCTCGACGACGCGGGCGAGCAGCTCCTGACCGCCCCGCGGGTACCCACGGTCAACACCCACGGCACCGGCTGCGCCCTGTCCTCCGCGATCGCCGCACTGGCCCCGCGCACCGGCTCCCTCCTGGAGGCCACCCGCCAGGCCAAGACCTGGCTCACCGGCACCCTGCGGGCCGCCGACGCGCTCCACATCGGCCACGGACCCGGCCCCGTGCACCACTGCCACGACATCTGGAAAGACGAGAACGACCGGAAGGACGGCGACCGATGACCAGCCCACACACCACCATGCCCGAGACGATCCGCGACCACGACGACACCGGTGTGTTCAGCGCCGTGGCATGGCACCGAACGGCCACGGTCCGCGAGGCGATCGATGCGCTGCCGTTGCTGCACCAGCTGACCGACGCGACCCTGGCGGAAGAGACGTTCCGGCACTACCTCGCCCAGGACGCGCTCTACCTGGCCGACTACGGCCGGGTCCTGGCCGCGGCCGCCGCTCAGGCCCACGCGTCGGAGGAAATGGCGTTCTGGGCGCAGGCCGCGCGGGAGGTGGTCGAGGTCGAGCGGCAGTTGCACGCCGCCCATGTCACCGACCTCACCGCCGCCGAGCCATCACCGACCACGGTTGCCTACACCTCCTACCTGCTGAGCCTCGCAACATCGGGAAACTACCCGGTCCTCGCGGCTGGCATCCTGCCCTGCTTCTGGGTCTACGATGACGTCGGCACCCGCCTGAAGGCCACCGTCGGTGATCTGAGCACGCACCCGTACGGGGACTGGATCGCCACCTACGGCGATCCAGACTTCACCGCCGCCACCGACACCGCCCGGGACATCGTGGACCACCTCGCCGACCAGGCCGACCCCGGCACAGTGACGCGCATGCACACCGCGTTCCACCGAGCCACCCAGTACGAGTGGATGTTCTGGGACGCCGCCCACCGGCAGGAGACCTGGCCCATCTGAGGTCAATCTTCCGTGCGCCCATGGGCGCGCGCTCCGGCTCATCATGATCTTTCGAGAGCTGGTCGCCGCCCTGGAGCTCCTACCACCCGATGGTGTTGCCCCGCACGGTCGTAGACCCCGAACGCGGGTTATAAGACTGCACGGGGCGCGCTGGCAGGTGCTCCGGACGAGAAGCGCCAGCGCTTTCAGACACCACCTGCCCCGAAAGAGGCGCGTCCTATCAGTCAATAAGGCCAGCGGGCCGATCACCTCTGCCCGGCGCACCGCAGCCGCCCACACCTCATCGGGAACGGTCAGCAGGCCGCGCTCAGCAATCCGACCCTCGTCGATCGCGTCGTCGTGCACGGGACTATGGAACAACTTGCCCATCGTGCACACGGGTACGGACACGCCGGGGCGATCACACTCCTCTGCAGACTGCCTCCAACGTGCGCGTCACCTGTGCAGACGACTTCGGGGATTCACAAAATAAAAAAAAATCTTTTTATACGGGCTCAAGGAGTCGAGCCGGGAACCGCTCGAGTACAGCGGTGACATCTGCAGCGTTGTCTCCTGGTACCTCGATGCTCCCGCCGGTGGTGGTGGGCAGATCAGCACCCACGAGCAACACCGACTCTGCAGAATGGGGGCGACGCTGCTGAACGGGGGTGACCACGCCGAAGAGGCGTTCAGCGCCTCTCATCGCGGGCCCAGGCGGCGATCGTCTGCGCGATCGCCTCCGGGGTGAGTCCGTGCTCCTCGAGGAGAGCGGGATACGGCCCTCCGTGCACATAGTCGAGATCGACGCCGAGAGCGAGCGCCCGTGTGGGGCAGTGCTCCGCGAGCAGCTCACTGACCGCCCCGAAGAGTCCGCCGGCCACATAGTGCTCCTCGACGGTCACGACGTGACCTGTGCGCCGCACGGATTCCAGGACGAGATGCTCATCCAGCGGCTGGATCGTGGGCATCCCCAGATGCTCCACCGAGATCCCCTCCTCACGCAAGGTCTCGCACGCACGCATCGTGTTCACGGTCGCTGTCCCCGTCGAGATCACGGTGACGTCATTCCCGCTACTGATCAGCCGACCCCGCCCGATCGTGAAATCGTCCGTCGTGAACAGGTCCGGGATCTGCTGGGCACCGATCCGCAGGTAGACGGGCCCTACGTGGTTCAACATCGCGTGCGCGGCGGCACGGATCTCCCCGGGGTCCTGTGGGGCGATCACCACGACTCCCGGGATCATGCGGATGATCGAGAAGTCCTCGAGGGAATAGTGCGTCGGGCCGAGGTCGGCGTATGACATGCCGCCGTTGCGCCCGACGATCTTGACGTTCTGGCGCATGTACCCGAGATCATTGCGGAACATCTCGAAGTTGCGCGAGGTCACGAAGGGGGCGATCGCACACAGCACAGGGACGAGTCCGGTCGTCGCCAGGCCCGCAGCAATACCTGTTGCCGCTTGCTCCATGATACCGAGCTCGATATAGCGGTCGGGATGCTCCTGCGCGAACGCACCGAAACCCGAGCTGTTGCCCGAGTCTGTCGAGAGCACGACGATCCTCTCGTCATGCTCGGCGACCTCGGTGACCGCATGCCCCAGGAGCTTCCTCGGATCGGTCAGGCTCATGCCCCTGCCTCCTCAAGCTGTCTGATCCGGGCGGAGATTTCGGAGCGGGCGCGATCCAGCTCTCCCTCCTGAGGTTTCCAATAGTGGTAGGCCACGGCCCCCTCCGCGAAGGAGATCCCTTTGCCTTTCACGGTGCGCGCCACGATCGCGTGGGGACGCCCCTCGCCGGCCCGAGTGTCGCCGAGGGCGCCGATGACCTGAGCCATGTCGTTGCCGTCGATCTCGGTGACCTGCCAGCCGAAGGCACGCAGCTTCTGTGGTATGGGTTCCATGCTCATGATCGCTGCTGTCGGACCGCTGATCTGGAGTCCGTTGCAATCGATGATCGCGGTGAGGTTCTCCAGTCGATGATGGGCGGCCGCAGCGAAGGCCTCCCAGTTGGACCCCTCCGCCAGTTCGCCATCTCCCAGCAGGGTGAAGACACGTGCCTGGTTCGAATGCACCCGCGCACCGATGGCCATCCCCGCTGCCAGGGCGAGACCGTGGCCGAGGGCCCCAGTATTGGCCTCGACCCCGGGAAGGGAGTGCATATTGGGATGGCCCGGGAGCACCGTGCGGGCAGAGCCGTAGCTCTGCAGGACATCGAGGGGGAAGTATCCCCGCAGGGCGAGGACGGCATACAGAGCCATCCCCTTATGCCCTGCGGAGAGCACGAATCGGTCCCGATCTGGCCAGTCGGGTTCTTCGGGACGCTCGCGTAGCACGTGGAAGTGGAGCGCCGTGATCACATCGATTGCGGAGAGGGCCCCGCCCAAATGTCCCGAACCTCCCTTGGACACCATCTCGACGACGAGTCCGCGGGCGATGGCCGCTGTCCTCTCGAGCTCGCGCACAGTCACGGCAACCCCTCAGAACGTGCGGATCGGGATCGATGCGGGGGCTTCCAGCAGTCCCTCGATTTCCTGGTCGAGACGCACAAGCGTGAACGAAGCTCCGGCCATGTCGAGAGAGGTGCAGTACTCCCCTACGTAGCTCCGGGCGACCGTGATCCCACGCTCCGCGAGCCACTCATGGGCGATCCCGTACAACAAGTAGAGCTCGCTGATGGGCGTTCCCCCAAGTCCGTTGACCATGAGCGCGACCCGGTCCCCCGTCGAGAAGGGGAGGTCACCCACCACGGCACCGAGCATTTGATCTGTGATCTCGTCGGCGGAGGTGATCTTCTCCCGATGCCGTCCCGGTTCTCCGTGGATGCCGACGCCCATCTCGATCTCGTCGGCGCCGAGCTCGAACAGGGGACTGCCCTTTGCTGGCGGTGTGCAGGCCGTCAGCGCGACGCCCATGCTGCGGGTCACCGCATTCACCGCCTCGCCGATCCGGACGATCTCCTCGAGACTCGCACCGCGCTCGGCTGCTGCGCCCACTGCCTTGATCACGAAGAAGTTCCCGGCCACGCCACGGCGTCCGATCGTGTAGAGGGAGTCCTCCACCGAGACGTCGTCGTCGACGAACAGGGTGCGTGCCTCGATGCCCTCAGCTGCAGCGAGTTCGCTCGCCATCTCGAAGGCCATCTTGTCGCCGGTGTAGTTGTTGACGATCAGCAGCACGCCCTTCTTCGAGGCGTACTGCTTCACGGTCTCGTACACGTATTCCACGGGCGGTGCCGCGAAGACGTCGCCCGGGCAGGAGGCGTCGAGCATCCCCGGGCCGACGACCATCACATGAGCGGGTTCATGGCCGGAGCCCGAGCCCTGGATGATCGTGACCTTCTCATCGCTCGGGGCGTCAGCCCGGGCGATGAGGTTGTACTCGGGGTCGTAGCGCAGAGAGTCCGGGTTCGCTAGGGCGAGCCCCTTGAGCATCTCGGGGACGAAATTCTTGGGGTCGTTGATGAACTTCTTCATCGTTCCTCCACTCCATTGTGCGGTTCAGTTCGGTCCTGCTGGAGCCACGTCGCATGCGCGGGCGAATCTCTCCCGCTCACGTGTGTGAGTTCCAGCGGGGGAGAAGATCTTCGAGCATCAGAGCTATCGCGACGGCACCGGCATCCGGGGATCCGATACTGCGTTCCCCGCTGTAGCTGGCCCGGCCGCGGCGTGCCTCGAGCTGGGACGTGGCGTCAGCGGCTGTCCTCGCCGCGGCCGCCATCGTGGCGAGGGCCTCGGAGCCGGGCGCATCCTTGGCGAGCGCCTCGGACAGGGCGTCGGTCGCGGGGACCAGCGCGTCCAGCAAGGTCTTGTCGCCGACGTCGGAGTTCCCTCGGGTCTTGATGCCCTCGGCAGCCGCCCTGAGCATCTCGACCGCGTCCTCACCATCCAGCGACTGCTTCCCTTTAACCGCCATTCCTGCCCTGAGCAGAGCAGTTCCCCAGATCGGTCCCGAGGTTCCGCCGATCCGACTGGTGACGGTGAGAGCTACCTTCGCAAGGAAGGTCGAAGCGTCCGTGCGGTCGTAGTTGTCCCATTCAGCGATCACCTTTTCGAAGCCGCGGGCCAGTGAGTAGCCGAAGTCGCCGTCACCAACGACCGCATCCAGATCACCGAATTCGACCTCTCGTGCAATCGCGCTCTCGGCGATCGATCGCACCACGGTCTCGACGTTCGCGATGCTCTGATCCGTCATTTTTCCTCCTGTTGCCGTACCCGTACTGCCTCCACCTCGTGAAGGCCGATGTATCCCGGTGGACGGATGTCCTGCGGATCACTGAATACCTTGATCGGGGTCTCAGCGCCGGGCTCCCCGAGCGAATCGACCACGAGAGCCGCCCCCTCGAAGGTTTCCTCGGCGGTATAGGTGCTCACGGTGACGATCGTCGCGAGTCCCGCTCCTCTCGCCGCCGCGAGGCCGATCGCGGAATCCTCGATGACGACGACCTCCTGGGGCCGCACGCCGAGGTCGGCAACGGCCAGCTCATAGATGTCCGGGGCGGGCTTCTTCTTGCCCACCACATCACCCGCGTAGATCGAGAAGCGGGAGAAGCCGTGCGCGCTCGTTGCCGTGCGTAGCACCGCCTCGACCGAGGCCCGGGCCGAGGTCGAGGCGACCGCGAGCTGCCAGCCCTCGGCCAGCGCCTCGTCCACGAGGCGGCGGATACCGGGACGGGGAGGGATCGTCCCCTCGGAGATCATGACCTGGTAGATGGTCGATTTAAGGGCGTGAATATCAGCGACATAGCGCTCGATGTCGCGAATCCCCTTGGTGAGTTCGGGCTCCGCAGAAAGTGCGTGACGAATCCTTTCCTTCCCGCCGCCGATCCGCACCAGTTCTGCATATTTCCGATCACCCCAGTGCAAGGGGATTCCGAGCTCCTCGAAGGCGCGATTGAACGCGATACGATGGCCGTCCCGCTCCGTATCGGCGAGAACCCCATCGCAGTCGAAGATGAGAGCAGGAGACATTAGGCGCCCCTCCCCGCGCTGCCGAACTCCTTCGCGAGATCGATGACCAGAGTGCGCACCGCCTGCGAGACGTCATCGAACAGGGTTGGCGGGTCCCACCGATCGATCCGTTCGGCCTGCGCGAGATGCTCGAGCGAGGACTTCATGAAGGTTTCCTTGAGCGCTGTCGAAATGTTGACCTTCGCGGCGCCACGGGAAATGAGATCACGGAACTGCTCGCTGCTCAGCCCACTGCCACCATGCAGAGCGATCGGGATATCTCGGGCCGACACCAACTGGCTCACGCGATCATAATCGAGCACAGGAGCCTCCTTGTACGTACCATGCGCATTGCCAATTGAGGGAGCGAAGACATCGACCCCTGTCCGGTCGATGAAATCCAGAGAGACCTCGAGGGATTCCCTGGCAGCTTTCTCGTCCGATCCATGTCCGTCCTCGATCCCGGTGATCGCCTCGATCTCTCCCTCGACCTGGGCGCCGTACTCCCTCGCCTCGCGGACCACCTCGATGGTCAGAGCCAGGTTCTCCTGAACCGGCAGTTCCGACGCATCGAAGAGCACCGAGTTCCAGCCATTGCGCAGACATTCTGTGACCACCGCACGATCCGGGCAATGATCCAAGTGCAGGGCAACCGGGACCTCGATACCCGCGGTCATCGCCCGCCACATAGCGGCCAGCACGGGCGCACCGACCGAGCGCACGGTCTTCACCGATGTCTGCACAATCAGCGGGGACTTCGCCTCGACCGCGCCCTCGAGGACACCCTCCAGCGTGAGGTCATTGACGATGTTGATCGCGGGCACCCCGTAGCGCTCCTCAAACGCGGGCCGGACGATGTCGTTGAGCGACGCGACAGGCATGTGAGTCCTCCTCCATAGGTCCAGCAGTTCGTCCTGCGTTCTCAAGGTACGGAGGTCCCGTCCTCAGTGCTATGAGGACTTCCCCTGCTCTGCCGAGGCGGGGTCCCCCTACCTGTGTGTCCTCAGGGGATCGCCCGCGCCACTATCTCGCCCATCGGCATGGCCACTTGGTACCCTCCTCACATCTGGTGCCCGGGGGCGACGGCGGTCCGAGCACACCAGCTCGACGAGGAGCTCTATGAACGTCTCTGCCACGCGACAATCTGCACCGCAGACCCATCTGGCGATGCCCGACCATGTCCAGTTGCGCCGCATCGTCGGCGAGTTCGCGAGAGATCTGGCTGGTCAATTCGACCTCGACCAGCTCCTCGAGCGGATCCTCCGGCGCGCCGTGTCCCTACTGGAGTCCTCGAGCGGATCCATTGCTCTCGTCGACGAACGCTCAGGGACCTACACGAAGATGGTCGACCTCAGCGTCGGCTGCCAGGCCGGCGAGACCTTCCCGATCGGCGAAGGAGTGACCGGGGAGGTGGTGCGCGCGCGATCAGGCGTGATCTTCGACGAGTACGCAGCGGTCTACCGAGGGCACATCGACCCGACGACCACTCGCTATCGCTCGGCGGTGATTGCCGTCCCGATGCTGCATGGGGAGAACGTGATCGGAGTCTTCGTCGTCTTCGGCGCGGGGGCTGACACAGTCTTCACCACACGTGATCTCACCTTGCTGGAGCTGTTCGCCGACCATGCGGCGCTGGCTCTCGTGAATGCGGAAGCCCATCGTCAGACGGTCGAGCGCATGCGCACCGCAGTGATCGCCGGGGAGCGCGAGCGCACCGTACGCGACCTGCATGAGACCCTCAGCACTAACCTCACCCGGCTGGTCGCCCACCTCGGTGCCGCCCAAGCTCTCGACGCCGTAATCGATGCCAACAGAGTGGGCGAGCACATCCATCTGGCCCTTGAATCCGCCGAGGCTGCGCTCGAGGATACCCGGCGGACCACGATCGACTCCGTGGCCGACAGCCTCGGCGGCCGCACCCTCCAGGACGCCGTGCGCGCCGAACTGGACTGGATAAAGTCCACGAGCGGAGCACACACTTCTCTCGTGCTCGTGGGCGACGAGCGACCGATCGCGAACGACACGGTGCACCAGACCTTCCGGATCGTCCAAGAACTGCTAAACAACGTGGTCCGCCATGCCCAGGCGACAAAGGTGCGTGTGGGTCTGCTGTATGAGCCCTTGGCCTTCACGGTGATGGTCGAGGACGATGGTGTCGGCTTCGAGGTCGCGACGGCGCTCGCCACCGAGGATCCGCCGCTCCGCCAGGGCCTGCGCCAGGTCCGTTCCCGGACGCAGCAGATCGGTGGGGATCTCTCCGTGACCTCCACACCGGGATGGGGAACCCAAGTACGCGTCCAGCTTCCGGATACGCCGAGCCTCAGCGAGGATTCGCAGGCCCGTCGGACCCGGGTCCTGATCGCCTGTCGCTGGCCGGTGGATCGTTCTGGGATCGCGCGCCTAGTGAACCTTGCCGAGCCGAGCCTGCACGTGGTCGGGGAACTCGATGATCCCTCGACTCTCGTCTCGACCTGTGATCTGCTCGCGCCCGACATCGTGGTCGCGGACATCGAGGTTCTATCGGGGGTGGATCGAGATGCGGAGGGAAACCTGCATCTGCCGGGAGATCCTTCAGTCGTGGTCTCGAACGCGGCTCCCAACGCTGGAACGTATCGCGCGGGCACGCGGTTCCGAGCCAAGGGGTATCTCAGCCATCACGCGACGGGAGAGCAGATCGTCCGCACCCTGATCGCTGCCGGTCGCGGGGAGATCCTTCTGGATGCCGAGAACGCCGCGTGGCTGACCCAGAGCGCCGACCCCTCTGCGGAAGCGCTCACGGCCCGCGAACACGAGGTGCGAGACCTCGTGAGCCAGGGGATGCCGGACAAGGAGATCGCTACCGCCCTTCATATTTCGGTCAAGACCGTGGAGAAGCATGTCGGTTCGCTGCTGCGAAAGACCGGGGTGCGCAATCGGACCATGCTCGCCCAGCTCGATCTTGCACAGGTCAAACAGATGTAGGAGAGATGTGGGGTGTCATGGGTGACTCCTGAACTATCCGACCATCAGCAAGGCTGCAACCAGCAGGGGCGAGAGGAGAGCGACCACCGGCGCCGTGATCGCCATCGCAAGAGCTGAATATGCTGCTGCCCGAGGTTCGGACTGGAGCATCGCCGAGGTGCCGATCCCATGGGACACAACACCCATCGCTAGCCCACGCACACGCGGGTCGTGCACCCGCGCCGCCGTTAGTACCGGACCCAGGGCCATCGCCCCTAGGATCCCCGCAAGGATCGTGAGCACCGCGGAGAGCGCCGGCTCCCCGCCGATCTTCTCAGAGACTGCGATCGAGACCGGCGTGGTGGCGGTCTTCGGAGCCATAGACAAGGCCGCCGCCGCGCTCCCTCCGAGCACGTGCACCACGAGATACCCGGTGACCACAGCAGCAGTTGCGCCCGCCACGACAGAGGCGAGAACAGCGATCAAGGAGCCTCGCATGCGCTGTGCCTCCCGATGCAGCGGCACCGCAAGGGCCACGGTTGCCGGTGCGAGCAGGAATCCGATCATCTCTCCCCCCGTCATGTACGTCTGATAGTCCACGCCCGTCAGGGCGAGGCCGAGGCAGGTCAGAAGGATCGAGAGGAAGACCGGATTGGCGAGCGGGTGCCCATGCACCCAGGTCGCGATCCGATTCGCCAGGAGGAAGGCTCCCAGGGTGAGGCCGACCCCGAAGACCGGGGAATCGGTGAGCACACGCCAGAGTTCGTGCAGCATCGACATCACGATGCTCTCCTCGAACGGAACCCGTTCTGGGCCTTGAGGGCGAACCGGGAGACCACCGCGGTGACGGCCAATCCTGCGGCCCAGGACAGGACGAGACCGGCCAGCAGCGGCAGGGCATCGAGCCGGATCCTCGCCACGAGCGCGATCACCCCGGTGCCCGCGGGGACGAAGAGCAACGGGAGCAAGGCCAGCAGACGGTCGGAGACGCGGATGGCCGCGAGCCCCTCTCCGTGGCCCTGCCCGTCTCCCTTCACGTGTCCCTTCACGGACAGCACGATCAGCAGGAGCATCATCCCGAGGATCGCCCCGGGGACGGGAACCCCGGCCAGGGCGACCACCAGATCTCCGAGAGCGAGGCAAGCGAGGATCTGCACAAATCCGAAGATCAGCGTGAGAAGGCTGCTATACAGCGAATCGCGTTGCGCTGCGTCGGGGCCTTCCTCCCGCTCCGTTCGGGTACGGGGTGCGTCCTCCGGTGTCATCGGGGTCTCCTCATCGAAACCTTCAGCGTGTCTGAAGGGCTCCGCGGCTACCCTTCCGTTCGCGGCGGGAGCGGACAAGGCGGATTTTCCCTACCTCCGGCGTAGGGCTCTCCCCGATGTGCACACCCCGCGGGCTTCCCTAGCGTGGAGCACAACCGCGGCGCATCACCCGCAGCGGCGACTCGAAGAATCCAGTCGGAAGAATCCTCCAGTCGAAGGAGACTGCAGCTATGGCTCAGAGCACTGTTCAGACACTCGTCAGCCCTGGTCGGTACGTCCAGGGGCGCGGCGCGCTCGCACAGTTCGGCGAAAACCTCGCCCGCGTCGGCAAGAAGCCCCTCATTATCTCGGATGCCTTCGTCCGCGAGCTCGTCGGCGACCGTGTCGTCGCGAGCCTCGAGGCAGCCGGGCTGCCTGTCATCTGGGAGGAGTTCGGAGGCATTCCCCATCCCGGGGAGATCGCCCGGTTCGTGGAGTTCATCAAGCAGCACGACGCCGATGTGGTTGTCGGCGTGGGTGGCGGAAGCGCCATCGATGTCGCGAAGGCCTCGGGGCACGAGACTGGCATCCGGTGGGTCACGGTACCGACGGCGGCATCCACGGACGCGCCCACCTCCGCGCTCGGCGTGATCTACACCGCCGAGCACAACTTCCTGGAGTACCGGATCTTCCCCCACAACCCCGACCTCGTCCTTGTGGACGTCGATGTCATCGCGGCGGCACCACCCGTCTTCCTCGCGGCAGGTGTCGGGGATGCGCTCGCGACCTGGCTCGAGGCCAAAGCCGTGGCGGAGTCCTTCTCCGACACCATCGCGGGTGACCTCGCGACAGTCACCGGGACGGCTCTCGCGAAGCTCTCCTGGGAGATCATTTGGGAGAATGCGCTTCCTGCGATGGACGCAGTGCGCCATGGGCTGATCACTCCCGCGGTCGAGAAGCTCACGGAGGCGAACATCCTGCTTTCGGGTCTTGGCTTTGAGTCGGGTGGCCTTGCTGCAGCGCATGCGATCCACAACGGCCTCACGCAGGTGCCCCAGACCCACGGGCTCATGCACGGCTTCAAGGTGAACATTGGTAGCCTCACCCAGCTCGTCCTGGAAGGTGCCCCGTACCAGGACATCGTTGACTTCATCGAGTTCACGACTCGCGTGGGGCTGCCCACGACCCTCACCGAGGTCGGCATCGATGTGGACGACATCGACACGATCACCAAGGTCGCCGAGGGTGCGACGGCGGAGGGCGAGACCATCCACTGCATGCCCTTCGAGGTCACCGTGCCTGCGCTCGTTGATGCCCTGCGTTCGATCGAGCACCTTTCGCGGCGGATCCGCGAGGAGGCGGGGCTCCCCGCCCCTGTGCTGTACACCCCGAAGAAGCACTGATCCGGGGCGAAGTAGGTCGACGGGTCGCGGAACCATTCAACCTCGCCCCGTTTGAATCCGCCAAGGATCGACCTCCCCGAGCCGAAGCGCGTGCCGCTACAGCTCGGCGGAGGTCGGTCAGCTTCGTCATCGCATAAGTCGCGCCCGGAGAGCGGAAAACTCCTCGAACCTTAAATGGCCTCCCCTGCAATGGCGAATCACCCTTTTCGGCCGGCAGATGCAGGAGGGCTCCTCGGCCCTTGCTCGCCGCTGCGCCGTGACTTGCGGTGCTCCCGAACAACTGCACGGCACTAATATTGTCCTGTTTGGGTATACCCAACGGCGACACTGTGCGCCGTAAAGAACGCCCTGTTTTGTGAATCGCAGAGATAAGTGGCGGGGCTCTCGCAGGGCTATATGGCGGCTCGCGCTCAGTCGTGTCAGTTTGAGGATCGGTCAGCGGGTCGGCTTGGGCTAGCTAAACGCCCCCTGAGGGGCTGATCGGTATGGCTTGGATGCGCGCACGTAAGAGCCGCTGAAGCAGCGCCGGGTACAAGTGTAAAAGAATCCCGAGAGCAACTAGCCAGACAGCGCCTTCCCATGATCCTGTCGCTAGCACGCCGAGAGTCAGGGCCGCAGTGACGAACAGGCAGCTGCTGTGGCCGATTTCGGAGCGCCGAGTGTGCTGATCGAGCTCTTTCAGGCCCTGCCGTGCGCCGTTGAACCCGCGTTCTCTTGAGATGATTCGGTTCCATCCGATGACGTCGAGCAGCTTTCCGAACAGCCGGACCCCCAATGCTGGGTAGAGCCGCAACTCCCAGAACCTGACTCGCAGCCAACCGTAATCCGAAATCCGTACCCGATGGCCAACGACCGAAGATACCCACGCCATAAGAAGGAAATGAGTGACCAAGGCGAAGACAAACCCCGTCGGGCCGATGAACACCCACGCCGCTGCAACACCTCCGGCTGCGATTGCCGTCGTCAGCAATGCGGCCAGCATGGCAAGCACTGACTTAGGAAGTTGGGGCAGTCCCCCGAAACCACGGAAGATTTCGCGGGGAAAACCATGTGAGGCACGGCCCCTGCTACGCGGGGACTTTATGTGAGTCTCGTCGTTCTCTGGCGGTGAACACGCGCCTGCGCCTAAAATGGCGTGAGTAGGGTCGTTGGGACCGATCAGATCAGCAGGCTGTCGTCCCGGTCGGGGCGGCGGCCCTGGGAGAGGAGGACGCATGAAGGCTTTGACTTGGCAGGCGAAGCGGACGGTGAGTGTGGAGGAGGTCCCGGATCCGGTTATCCAGGAGCCCACGGACGCGATCGTGCGGATCACCTCGTCCGCGATCTGCGGTTCGGATCTGCACCTGTACGAGGTGCTCACCCCGTTCATGGATAAGGGCGACATCATCGGCCACGAGCCCATGGGGATCGTGGAGGAGGTCGGCTCGGCCGTCACCCACATCAAGGCCGGGGACCGGGTGGTGATCCCGTTCAACGTCTCCTGCGGGCACTGCTTCATGTGCACCCAGGGCCTGCAGTCCCAGTGCGAGACCACCCAGGTCCGGGAGTACAACAGCGGTGCAGTCTTCCTGGGATACTCCCGCCTCTACGGTTCAGTGCCCGGCGGGCAGGCCGAGTACCTGCGCGTCCCGCACGCGGACTACGGACCCATCAAGGTCCCCAACACCGGTGAGGACGAGCGCTACCTGTTCCTCTCCGACGTGGTGCCCACCGCTTGGCAGGCCGTACAGTACGCCGCGCCCCCTCAGGGTGGTTCCCTGGCCGTGCTGGGCCTGGGCCCGATCGGCCAGATGTCCGCCCGGATCGGCCGCCACCTGGGCTACCGGGTACTCGCGGTGGACCCGGTCGCCGAGCGGCGTGCCATGGCCGAGCGCCACGGCATCGAGACGCTGGACTCGTCCGGCGAGGTGGCGGAGCAGCTGAAAGACCTCACCGACGGGCGCGGCCCGGACGCGGTGGTGGACGCGGTCGGGATGGAGGCCCACGGCTCCCCGGTGGCCGGGGCGGTCCACCAGGCGGTAGGGCTACTGCCCTCCGCGCTGGGACGCGAGGCGATGGAGACGGCCGGGGTGGACCGGCTCGATGCGCTGTACACCGCGATCGAGGCTGTCCGGCGAGGCGGGACGATCTCGATCAGCGGGGTGTACGGCGGCATGAAGGACCCCCTGCCGATGCTCACGATGTTCGATAAGCAGATCCAGCTGCGCATGGGCCAATGCAACGTGAAGCGGTGGACCGATGACCTCTTGCCGCTGGTCGATGACCCTTCAGACCCGCTCGGCGTGCTGGACCTCACCACGCACACCGCCCCCCTGGACCAGGCGCCGGCGATGTACGAGAAGTTCCAGAAGAAGGAAGACGGCTGCATCAAGGTCGTCCTCAAGCCCTAGCCTCCCAGTACGCGCCGGAGCCCGGTCTCCATCTCGAGACCGGGCACTGGCGTGTCTTGGGCCCGTCCGTGGCCCGCGCCCACACCGGGTGGCCGCCTGGTGCGTTCACCGTTCACGGCCAGCACCGGGGTCGATCGCACACAGCAGCGCAGAGGGGCGCGGGGATTCATCGGGCGAAGTCAGTGGCCGGAATAGTGCTCTGAGGGGCCGTGTTGCCACGGGTATGAAGGCAATTGGATTCCATACCCCCGGTGACCCGGACGTCCTCGACGTGATCGAGCTTCCCGATCCCGTTTTCGGCGAGGGCGAGGTCTTGATTCGTGTTCACGCGGCCGCGGTGAACCCTACCGACCTCACCGGGCGCACCCGGCAGCGGCGGGCGGGGACAGCCGGGTATTTCCTCGGTGCTGCCATGCTCCTCATCCTCCCGTGGATTCAGAGCCTCCACCAGACCCGGGGCGATTCACACGGCCAGGTAGGTGTAGGAGGCCGCATACGCCAGATATGTCGGCCACTGACCCAGCAGGCCAGCCAGCAGCCCCCGGGCTCGGTCTCTGGCGGCGTGGGCTCAAATATCAGGATCGTGATGACGATCGCGATGATGCCGTCGCTGAACGCCACCGCACGGCTGGTGTCCGAACGCGTCGCCCCGCTCTGACGCTTGCGCATGTGGCCCTCGTACCCCCTTGCCAACGTCTCTACCATCTTCCACGGCAGACTCCCCAACACGCCAGGACACGGGCGGGCGCAGTCTCGACCGTCCCGAGGCTCACCCCTGTCGCTCGTGCCCCTTGAGGAGGAGCCGTGTCAGGCGTCTTCACGCCGAACTGCCGGGCCTGAATCTCATCGGGAAGGAGGCTGAGGGATCAGGTGAGTTGCTTGTGCGTGGGGCTGCGTGCAGTTCTGTCCCGCTGTGGTCAGCGCAGCAGGACGGGCTGGACGTCGATGCGGGTGCGGAACAGGGTGTAGGGCTTGACCCGTTCATCCTGCCCCTGCCGGTAGTCGGCCTGCCGGTGGAGCTGGTTCGCGGTGACGTAGAGGTAGCCGTCGGCCGCGACCGAGAGCGTGTCGGGCCACAGCAACCGCGGGTCACACACCACGGTCTCCCACGCCCCGGCGGTGTCGGCCCGGCGCCGCAGCACCGCGTTGTGCTCGTAGTTCGTCGCATACACGTTGCCCTGCGCGTCGGACTCCATCCCGTCGCCGGCCCCGCCCTTGTCGCCCTCATCATTCACGGTGGCGGCCACGGCCGCCTCATCCAGGGCTCGGTCCACCAGCGCGTCGGTGTCCACACTGTAGAGCCGCCGGGACGCCAGCGGGCAGTAGTAGAGGCGGGCGCCGTCGGCGCCGATGGCGATTCCGTCCGCGCCCATCGCGATCGCCGGCGCCACGGTCCCGTCCTCCTGGCGGTCGAGGACCGGGCGGCCCTCCACGACCGGCACGAAGTCCGTGAGCGGCTCGGCCTTCGTGGAGGGGTGCTCGTGCAGCCGCCGCCAGCTCTGACCGGTGGCCAGGTCCACCACCACCAGCCCGTTGGGTCCCTGGTCGGAGGAGTCGGTGAGGTAGGCGACGCCCTCGGCTCCGCGGCGCAGGTCGAAGCGCACGTCGTTGAGGTAGCTGGTGGGCAGGGCGACGTCCTGGGGGAACAGGATGGTCCTGACCACCGTGTCGCTGGTCAGGTCGACGCAGACGAGCTTGGGCCCGCCGTAGGTCGTGGGCTTGAACAGCGGGCTTCCGGTGTCCAGGATCCACAGCCGGTCGGCAGGGTCCACCACCACGGACTGCACCGAGACCAGGGTGTTCGCCAGGTCGTCGGGATCGGTGCGGTTGATGGCCTCGTTCGGGTAGGCCACCGCCTCGCCGTCGCGAATCTCGGCCACCGTGAAGGCGACGTCATCGCCCCACTTCGGGTAGTTGACGAAGATCCGCCCCCGGTGCGAGACCGTGACGCCGGTGAACATGGCGCCGTGGAAATGGGCCACCTCCTCCAGCTCGCCCACCGGCTGCTCCGCGGGCAGGTCTTCCGATCGATTCTCCATCACATCGCTCCTGTCAGTCGGGTTCGTGCTCGAGACGGTGCACCGGGTTCCCGGTCGCCGGGGCGGGAGCCGTCGGGCAGGACCGGTCCTGTCCGGCAGCCCCGGGACTGATGCACAAGTAGGTGTCAGCTGGGGTTAGGCCGCCAGGCTGACGGTCGGGTTCATGATGGTCTCGTATTCGATGGGGGTCAATCGGCCGAGGCGGGCCTGTCGGCGGCGGCGGTGGTAGGTCCTCTCGATCCAGGTGATGATCGCGATCCGCAGTTCGTCTCGGGTCCGCCAGCGTTTGCGGTCCAGTCCCTTCTTCTGGAGCAGGGCGAAGAAGGACTCCATCGCGGCGTTGTCCCCGGCCGCACCGACCTGTCCCATCGATCCGATGAGGTGATGACGGTTCAGAGTGTGCACGAACTTCCGTGACCGGAATTGCGATCCTCGGTCCGAATGCACGATGCATCCGGCGGCGCCTCGGCGTCGCGAAGCAGCGTTGTCCAGGGCGTTCACCGCGAGACGAGCCTTCATCCGGGAATCCATGGAGTAGCCGACGATCCGACCGGAGAACACGTCCTTAATGGCGCAGAGGTAGAGCTTTCCCTCATCGGTCCAGTGCTCAGTGATGTCGGTCAGCCACAGCTCGTTAACGTCGTCGGCTGAGAAGTCGCGCTGGACGAGATCGTCGTGGACTGGCGGACCGGGGCGCTTCCCATTCTTGCCGCGCTTCTTCCCGAAGACGGACCACCACTGGTTGTCTCGGCAGATCCGCCACGCGGTCCGCTCGCACATGCGCTGGCCAACGGATTCCGCTTCGCCGGCGAGGAACCGGTAGCCGAACTCGGGATCATCGCGGTGGGCGTCGAACAGAGCGTTCGCCCGATAGGCCTCGACCAGCTCGGACTCGGTGACCTGCTGTTTCCGCCAGCGGTAGTAGGGCTGGCGGGAGAGCTTCAGGACCCGCAGGGACACCGCGACAGGGACGCCATCGCCGGCGAGCTCGCTCACGAGCGGGTAGAGGATTTTCCCGGCAGGTTCGCCTGCGAGAGGTAGGCGGCCGCGCGGCGCAGGACTTCGTTCTCCTGCTCGAGCAACCGATTCCGGCGACGCAGATCGCGCAGCTCGGAGGACTCCTCTCTGGTCTTGCCGGGCCGGGCACCGTCTTCGACATCGGCCTCGCGCATCCAGTTCGTCAGGCAGGACTCGGAGATCCCGAAGTCCTTCGCGATCATCGACAGCTTCTGGCCAGGTTCGCGGTTTCTCGCGACGCGCACGACGTCGTCACGGAATTCCTGGGGATAGGGAGCAGGCATGGTGCACATCCTTCCCTGCAGCGCCGCGGAGCGCCACAGATCATGTGACACCTACTCGTGCATCAGTCCCCTATGCGCCCCTCCCAGATCAGGGCCAGGTCCTGGGGCTCAGCGCGGTGCGCGCAGCGTTGGCCGCGTGACTCCTTCGGACCAAGCGAGGCAGGTTCCCTGTCCGTTGAAAAGGACCGTTCATGGCGCGAGTGCTGCTAGCCAGCTCAACGGGCCTATCAGGAGCGCCAGGAGCGCGGCCGCTATAAAGGCTGGCATCTGCCACCCGCCTCCGGCGGCGCGGTGCTGACGCAAGTAGCGGACCTCCTGGGCTATGGGAGGCCCGCCCACTCCAAGCACGCCCGATAGCAGAGCGAGCACAACGACGGCGTCCGCGATGGGGAGCGTGACGCGCTGCCAAACACACAGCAGCGCGGTCACTTCACCCACGCCCATCAAGATGACTAGAGCTATCCAGCCCACCGGCTGGCTCGCGTTCCAGAACCTCGGTTCGCCATCCCTTTCGAAGTAGGAATCGGGCTTCCGGGTGAGGTGTCGAGACTCGAACAGCATCGCCAGATACAGCACGGGGATGACTTGAGCTGCGAGGCCATAGAAGTCCATGGGCTGAGGGTAGAGCCAGCCATCATCGATAATGCTCCAGTCGCCGGCACCCGCGTCATGGCCGTGCCGCAAGGGGCGACACGCGCCGATTCGCCACTCGCGTCGAGGTTGACATGCTGCGACACGCCGAGCGGCACCTCGGCACAGAGTCGATTCTCAGAGCTCCGTGTCGAGCCGTGACACGGCATGGCACCAGGTTGTGCGCAATGACCAGCGCATTTATCGGAGAATCAGCTTTTTGGCGCTACTTGTCATCGCTTCGATGGGTCACCACTAGAAGTAGTATGGACTCCGTCTCCTCTTGGAGCGCCCGGGGCAGCGGTAGCTGCCCACCCGTCGATTGTCTCGGCGGTCGGCGGGTGCTAAGAGAAAGGAGAAGCAAGTGGACGACTCTTCCAAGTCCCGAAGAGGTCGCCGGAAACGGCACCTTGGGTGGAAAACGAAAGTCGCGAGCACCGCACGGGCTGGCAGGCCCTACGTGCAGCTACTCGCGACCATCGCTCACATTGCTGTCCATCTGATGTCCTGAGGGGTCGAGCCTCGAACATCAACCCAACGGCCCGTCCCGGCATTGCCGGGGCGGGCCCCGTCTTTGTGGTCACCACCATAGTCGGTGAGGAGTGTTTTTAACAGACGGCGCCGTCACGGCGCCGTGACGGCGCCCTCGCCCGGTTCTAGAAAAGCCGGCCTGACCTGCGCTGAGGGTTTACGTGAGATTCACGTTCCAGGCGGCCGCGTGTCGGGGCGGAGAGCTCGAGGGTGATCGCGAGCTGCCACCTCAGTCTCTCTGTGCGTCGGCATCATCTGGCAGCCGGGCTAGCCACGGCCAGCGTGCGACGATGAAATCGTGTTCAAGCCGATGGTCGACAAGCCCGCCCGAGAGCGAGCGGTGGTCGCTGCTGCGCTGCGGCTGATTGCTCAGGAGGGCGATGCGGCGATGACAGTGCGCCGAGTGGCTGCCGAGGCGAAGATCCCGATGAGTTCCCTGTATGAGCTGTTCGCGTCGCAGGACGCCGTGTGGGCGGCGGTGATGCGTGAGGTTGAAGGCCGGATCAGTCGGCGGATCGAGGCGCTGCCGGCGGAGCCGAGTGACCGGCAGTGGGGCAGAGCTGCACTCAGGGCTCTGCTGCCGCTGAACCCGCAGCGTCGACAGGAAGTGATCGCCGCGGTTTACATCGGAGCGCTCGGGGTGCACAACCCGGCCCTGCACGCGGCATGGCAGCTCGTGGATGACGCGGTGCGCGCGACCTGTCGGCGCGCTCTCGGCGCGATGGGACTCGACGGCGGGCCAGCACAGCTGGACCAGCTGCACTCGGTAATCGACGGACTCGCCCGTCAGATGGTCATGCACGCTGACGATCGGTCGCCTGACTGGGCGGTCGCGGTCCTCGATCGCATGCTGCCCCGATGAGTCGGTAGACACTCCCCGCCTGGGGCCGTGAGGCGCGGGCATACAGCACCTAGCGTGCGTCGCGGAACTCGTGGTCGTAGTACTGGCGAACAGCGCGGGAGTACTGCCAAAACCCCCAACACATGAGGGCGGCGGCGGCGAGGGCAAGCACGCCGCTCACGCCCATGGCGATGACGCTGGCGCGCTGCAGTTCGGGAGTGACAGCGAAGGGGACGCCGGCGCCGCTCGAGAAGGCGACATAGGCAGCCACAGCGGTGAGGCTGCCGAAGATGACGACCAGCACGGCGAAGGCGAAGGCGCGCCGTTGGTGGCGCTCAGCGGTCCGCTGCTCTGCGGTGATCTCGTACATAACTCCCTCTCTCAGACGCGCGTTCGTCGGGCGGTGCTCTTGATGGGATGCGGGGCGGGCCGGAGATCGTGGCATTCCAGGATGAAGTGGATCCAGGTGGCACCTCGCCCGAGGTCACGGGCCAGGGTAAGCATGGGAACGCCATCATCGACCAGGGCGCGGCAGGCCTCGGCGAGGGCGCGGCCCTCGTCCCCGCGCACGTTCCGGGCGCCCTCGCGGGCTCGCGGGGCTTGGGGGCAGGCCTCGTAGAGCTGACTGACGTGCTCGAGCTCAGCCGCGGTGGGCCGGCGCCGCATGGACAGGCGCGGGTACCGCGTGGTGTCGTCACGGCCGGTCCGCTCCAGGGCGGTCCGCACGGCTTGTAGGGAGCAGCCGAGGGCGTCGGCGATCGCGGGGATGGACTGCCCCTCGTCGCGCCGCCGGCGGACCTCCTGGGGGTCTGCGACGGGCTGCTGTCCCCAACGCCGGTAGGTGACCTCGAATCGGGCGATCGTGAGCCGGCGGACGTGATCGCCGGTGATGCCGTAGCTGTCGCCGATCTGCTGCCATGTCTCTCCCGCGCGGTAGCGGGCGGCGGCGTCGGCGGCGATCTGGTCGCGCTGCTCGGGTGTCAGTCGTCCCACGCTGGGTCTCCTTCTCGGTGTGGGGCACATCGTCTCAAGCCCGCTACGCGGTGGTGAGGTACTCGAACAGGGCCAGCTGCACAGGGGCCTCGGGGCCCGGGGCGGACGCGTCTTCGACGGGGACGGGAGCGGTGCCGCCCGGGTACAGGACGTGGGCGATGTCGCGGTAGCGGGCAGTGCGCCCGTAGATCCACCCGGTCCCGCCAGCGTGGGGCGCGGCCTGGCAGTGCTCCTCGCCCCGGCAACCGGTGGTGGGATCGGGGTCGGGGTCGCCGCACTGGCTGTACCGGACGCGGGCGCACTCATCACCAGAGATCGGTTCCCCCTCGGAGTCGGGGTGGGCCGCGTAGTACGCGGCGACCTCCGCGAGGGGGCGGGTGCTGCTGGAGGGGATGAAGTAGCCGGACCAGCGGACCGTGAGGATCTCGTCGGGGTGCGGCAACGCGGGCGGCTCGATGTGGCCGGTGGCCTTGTCGGGGGTGCCCGGGTTGGTGCGGTAGGTGGCGACCTTCCCGGTCGCATCGCGCATCTTGCGGGTGAACACGTGCATCACGGCCTCCTGGCGGGCTCAGAACTCGTCGACGAAGAAGGTGGCCCCGGCGCGCTCGGCCTTGAGCCGCGCCATGGTCGGACCGGAGGCCCGGCCGAAGCCGATCTGCTGGTCGTGCGCGTCGCGCAGGTCGTAGAAGTGGGTCAGGTGGGGCAGGGAGAACCCGACCGCGCTGCAGATGAAGGCGTAGAGGCCGCGGGCGGGGGCGCCGCTGGCGACGCGCTCGTTGTGCTGGGTCCGGGCGATGGTGGTCATCGGGTTCTCCTCCTCGGGAGTCAGGCGGTGGGGGCGGGGAGGTCGTAGCCCCCGAAGGGGCTGCGACCGGGCACGGGGCGGGTGCCGACCGGGCCGCGCTCGGTGAGGATGGGCGCTCCGGCCTGCTCCCAGTGCGCCTCGCGGTCAGCGGTAGGGCCGACGGGGAGGTCGCGCCAGCCGGGCCAGCAGTGGTCGTGGATGTCCTCCACGGCGGTGCGCTCAGAAGTGGCGATCACGGACCAGTGCTCGCAGTCCCAGCACCAGGCCCGGTAGACCATGTCCCCCACGCACTGGCAGTCCTGGCCGTAGTGGTCGCAGCGCAGTTCGGCGGTGACCACCTCGATCGGGTGCGCCCCGGCGGGGCGGAAGGCCCTCCACCCGCGAGACCAGCAGTGCGACCAGCGGGCGATCCCGGACGTTCCGCCCTCCAGCTCGACCCGCGCCCGGGCGCGCAGCGCCGCGTAGGCGTCCTCGAGGTCCGCCAGGCTCCACTGCGGATCGGTGGTGAAGCCCTGCGGGGCGGTGGTCGGTGCGGCGGTGATGACCTCGAGGAGGTCGAGCAGGTCAGCCATGGCGGGACTCCAATCGACGGGAAGGGTCAGGCGGTGGCGTAGTGCTGGTCGGCCTGGGTGTGGAGGTCCCTGGTGAAGCGCGCCTCGGCAGTCCAGTCGCAGTCGGGACAGGTGGCGACGTGCGTGTCGCGCTCGTGGCTCCACCGGACCATGGGCAGGTGGGACAGGCCCCGGGCGAGGGTGTGAACGGCGGTGTTCGCGGCGGCGGTGGGGGTGTTCTGTGCGATGTTCATAGCTTTAGTCTAGTCTCCCCTAGACAGACTGTCAAGGGAAGACTAGACTATTTGTTATGATGGCACCGAAGAAGACCCGGGACGTTCTCAGAGAGGTCCGCGCTGCGGGCTTCGTGCACGTGCGCTCGAAGGGGTCGCATTCGGCGTGGCGGCATCAGGACGGTCGCCAGGTGACGATCCCGGACGGGCACCGCGAGGTCGCCGGCGGGACGTATCTGAACATCATGCGCGTGGTGAAGAAGGAGGAGTGATGAGCAAGGTCTACGAGGCCACGGCTGTTCGCGAGGGCGGCTGGTGGGTCATCCACGTGCCCGAGCTGGACGTGTCCGGGCAGGCACGGAAGCTGGCCAAGGTCGAGGAGGCGGCGCAGGAGATCGTCGCTCTCGCGCTCGACGCCGAGGTCGCCGACGTCAAGGTCACTGTGCGGACCATCGCGGACGACGCGGTCGTGCAGGCGCTGTCACAGGCGGATGCCCTGGCCGAACAGGGTCAGGCGCTGGTCGCGAAGGCGGCGCGGCTGCGGGCCGACACGGTGCGGGACTACGTCAAGAGCGAGGGCTTGACCGTGCGGGAAGCCGGAACCCTCCTGGGGATGTCACCCGCGCGGGTGCAGCAGCTCGTGAAGGGCTGAAGCGCTGCCGCGAACGTGAACGTTCTTGCCCTCGGGTCGGTGGTTGCTGTCCGTGGGTGGCTGGGGTGAGCAGCCGGTGGGTGCGTCTGAAGCCGTTGATGATGGTCCGTCGTTGCTGCGGCTGTTTTCAGCACCTCCGGGGCGTGCTTGTCGAAGAAGATTTCTCCCCCTCGTGTAGTCCTTGGTCTGGACCACTGCCCGTGCCCCTGCTGGATGGCGCGATGATCCTGGGTCGTTCGCACTGATCGCCGGGTACGGCTGCCCACTCCCCCGCCATGGCTTTCGAGGGTAAGGATCGCGGAGCGATTCGCGGCAGCACCTACACAGTCCGCCGGCACCGTTCCCGCACAGCCAGCCAGGCGGGTTCTTTGGCGTTCAGGTTCTCCGGCCACCAGGGTTCGCCTGTCGCCAGGCCGTCATCCACACCTCGTCGTAGCGTCGCGCGCCGGTGCGGGTCGTGGCGGCGCGCAGGTCGATGTGGGCCATGAGCCAGCCGAGCACGTGCGCGGCGAGGTCGTCGACGCGGTCGACCCACTCGGCGGAGCGGATCAGCAGCTCCCCCTGGTCGGTGGTGATGAGGATCGAGCGGGCCGGCAGCGTGGCGTCGAGGTCGGAGTGGGTGGTCTTCACGGTCGGACCGTCGAGGGCAAGGCGGTACCGGATGACGATGCCGTGCACGAGCTGCACGGCCCGCTGGTGCGCGAGGTACACGTCGAGATCGTGGCTCATGCGCGCCAGTATGCGCCGCCCCTCAGACGACGTCGCGGGCTGGTGCGTCAGCGTTCGTAGGCGGTCTCCTTAGCGGGTGCGGGCTGTCGCCATGCCTGCCGGTGCGCGGGTACTGACGTGCCGTGGGACGGCGCCTGTGGGCGCGTGGGGGCCTCTCCCCCGCCCGTGGGCCCGGCAGGGCCGGGGTCGTCCAGTGTGGGGCCGCTGGGGCCTTCCTTGGCCGCTTTCTCGCGTGCCATCATCCGTCGTTCGACGTCGTCGAGCTGGGCCTGTGTTTCTCGCAGGAGCAGGCCGTGCTTGAAGGTCTTCCCGAGGTTCTTCTCTGCCTCGGTCAGCTCGTGCTGCCGGTTCTCGATGGTCGTCTCCATCCGATCTGCCGCACGTCCGAATCCGGCGATCTTCGTCTCGATCGACTGGATCAGGTGATGGTCGGGTTGGGAGACCAGCTTTTGGGCCTTCAGCTGCACGGCGTTGTCCTGGGTGGTGCCGGGGACTCGCAGCTGCACGATGGGGCCCTCACCGCGGCTCGTGTCGCGTTCGGCGACGAGGTAGGCGTGGACGTCGTGGCCGGCGACGGTGAGAGCGGTACCGAGATCTCGTTCTCGGTCGGGGTGGGGCCAGACGCGGGCGAGCTTGGTCTGTGCCCATTGCCCGAGTGCCTGTGCGGCCTTGGATCGTTCGCTGTAGGTGGCTCCGCTGATCGTTGCGGTGAACTTGTCGCCGCTGCTGTCGGTGCTACGGGCGTGGAGCTCGCGCAGGGTGGGAGCGAGCTGCTTGAGCGTGGTCAGGCTTTCAGTGAGGTGGGGGATCTTGATCCGCAGTCCCTGCTGCTCGGCGTTGTGTGCCCGCTCCAGGCGCTTGAGGCGGCGAAGATCGCTCTGCAGAGCGGTCTTCTCGATCAGCAGGGGGTTCCCTGATGCGCCCGCCTTGATCTCTGCGTAGTCGAGCCCGTTCTTGCCGACGTCCTCGATCACGCGCATGTCGAGGCTTCCCCGCATGATCTGGGAGATGAACTGCTCTTTCCGTTCGACGGTCTGCCACATGTAGGCGTCGAAGGAGCGCTTGGTCGCGTAGCGCAGCTCGGCAACGGCTGCGTTCTCGTTGCCCTGTCGCAGGATGCGTCCCACGCGCTGCTCGACGTCAGCGGGCCTCCACGGGCAGTCGAGCTGGTGCAGGGCGATCGCGCGGCGCTGGACGTTGGTGCCGGTACCCATGGTCTGGGTGGAACCGACCAGGACGGCGATGTTGCCGTTGCGGGCGTCGCGGAAGATCTGGGCCTTCTCCTTGTCGTTCTTCGCGTCCTGCATGAACTGGATCTTCTCAGCGGGCACGCCCGCCTCGATGAGTCGGCCGCGCAGGTCGCTGTAGACGTCGTAGTCGGAGGACGAGGTCTGGCGGAGGTCGGCGAACACCAGCTGCAGGGCGCCGGGGGTCTGCTCCCCGCTGTCGTGGGTGTAGGTCGTCTCGGCGTACTGGTGGTAGATGCTCGCGATGCGCTGTGCTGCAACGGGGATCTTCCCGCTGCCTGCTTCGGGGTCGTCGATGCCGACCAGCTCCATGGACAGAGCGGCTTTTCGCCCGTCGGTGGAGATCGCGAGCATGTTGTCGGCGGTGCGGTCGACCTGGCCGGCGCGCACCAGGTCTGCCCGGTCCCCAAGTCCCTGGATGTAGTCGACGACGGCGAGGGAAGCGTCGACGGTCACCATGTCGGGAGACTGCTTCCCGTCGGGCCGGGGCATCCGGGCGGGCGTGGGCAGGTTGAGGTCTTCGGCCATTTTCACGTCGGCGTAGACGTGCATCATGCGGATGAGCTCCGGGACGTTCTGGAACTGCGCGAAGCGCTGCTGCAGGCGGAAGCGATCGCCTTCGGGGGCCATCTCGACCACGTCGATGACCTTCCCGAACGTTGCCGCCCAGGCGTCGAACTCACGGACCCCGGCCTGCTGCAGGAGGTCGGGCCGCAGGTACTTCTGCATGATGAATGCTTCGGAGACGCTGTTGGCGATGGGGGTACCGGTGGCGAAGGTGGCCACGCGGTCCCCGTGGGTTTGGCGGAGGTACTCGAGTTTGGAGTGGAGGTCGGTGGCTCGCCCGGCACCCTCCTTCGAGGCTTCCTGGATGTTCGAGGCGAGGGCCAGGTTCTTGTAGTCGTGGGCCTCGTCGATGAACAGGTAGTCGATGCCGGTCTGCTCGAAGCTGATCCCCGGGTCAGACGGGCTGTCCATCAGCTTCTTGATCTTCTCTTCCATGCCGGCGATCTGCTTCTCGATCGCCTTGGTGCTCAGTTCCCCGGCGCCGTTGAGTGCGGTGCGGAACTCTGCGACCTGGGTACGGAGGTAGTCAGCGCGGGCTTCATCTTGGATGTCCAGCCGCTCGAATGCCCCGCGAGTCATGATGATGCAGTCCCAGTCGTTGCTCGCGGCCGAGGCCACGAAGCGCCGGCGGGCGTACTTCTCGAGGTCCTGGGAGCCAGCGGCGAGCAGCTTCGCCTTGGGGTAGATCTGGGTGAACTCCCGCGTGAACTGCTCGAGCATGTGGTTGGGCACCACGATGGTCGGCTTGTTGGCCATACCGAGCCGCTTGAGCTCCATCGCGCCCATCACCATCTCGGCGGTCTTGCCGGCACCGACCTGGTGGAACAGGCCGACGGCGGGCTCACTGAGGATGCGGGCGACCGCGGTGCGCTGGTGCTCCATCGGGGTGAACGTCGCCGTAGCCATTCCGGGGAAGGTCAGGGCGTGGCCGGCTGCGGAGTAGTCCCGTAGCGCGATCGAGTTGAACTTCTCGTTGTACTGGGCGGCGAGGCGTTCAGCGCGGGCGGGGTCCTCCCACACCCACTCCTGGAATCGTTCGGTCAGGGCCTCTGCCTTCTGGTTCGCGGCGTCCGTGGCGACAGGGTCGAGGTAGGAGGAGCCGTCGGCGTTCTTCCGTTCGACGCGGATCGGGCGCTGCTCGCACCGGGCGCGGAACAGATCCACGGCGCTGCGGTCCTCGGTGCCCCAGGTCGTGTTCGCGCTGAACATGTTGCGGATGCCGGTCTGCTTGACGTGCCACTGCCCGTCGCCGCTGGATTCGAACTTGAGCTGGCCGCTGCGCAGACCCAACGTCTCGTAGAGGAACCGCTCATGGTCCGCCGGCGGAATCCACGCTGCGCCGGGCTGCGGTTCGATGTCGGCAGGCTGCAGTGCGTCGGGGATGACGTTGCGGAGAGCATCGACGTGCCCTGCGTAGAGGCCGGGGTTGTCTGTTGCCGCTTCCTCGGCCTGAGCGAGTTTGGCTCGGACGTTGCCCGAGAGGTACTCGGCAGCAGTGACCAGCGCGCCGTCCTGCGCCGGATCCTCGTACACCAGGGCACCCAGTTCGGCGCGGGCTGCTTCCTCGCTCTGGCCGCGGAGGGAGGCGATCAGAGACAGGTCGACGCCGCCGGTCTGGTCCAGGCTGATGTTCAGGGCGTCGTGAGCGTTCTCTGCCCCCTGCGGGGCGATGCGCTTGGACAGAGCACGCTCGGTGAGAATGTCGGCCGGCTGCGCGGTCTGCTTCTCGGTGTTGAACTTCTCCAGGCCGAAAACGAACGCGGAGAACGGGTCGCGCCGAAACACGTTGATGGCCGTCGGAGCCATGGCGACCATGATCATCTCGCCGGGTTCCGCGCCCTTTGCGCGCGAAGCCCGCCACGACTCGGTGTACCGGTTGATGGGGCCGTAGTCGGAGACGTACTGCTCCCATGCTCCCCGCAGATCGGCGCGCAGCTGCTGGACCTCCGGAGTGTCGGTGGTGGTGGCGGACTCGGCCGCCAGCAGCGAGGTCCCGAGATCGCGCAGGCCCATCAGGGCACGCACCTCGGTCTGGGCTGTCTTGGGGACCTTCAGGTCGTGCGGGACGCCCGAGAGGTATTCGACGAACTCGCCGGCGTCGGTCAGGGCGATGTGGCCATCCCAGGCGATGCTGGGGGCATTGACGATGGTGGCTTCGTCCAGAGCGACGGGGTCGCGGCGCGGTCCCTGGGTGAGCTTGCGTTCCTGGGCGCTCTCGATGATGCCGCCCAGGGCGGCCTCGAGGTCGGTGGAGAGGTCGGCGGGGTCGCCTCCGGTCACTCCGAGCTGCACGGAGCCTTGGACGCCTTGGGTCGCGACGAACTCCCCCAGGACGTTGCGGGGGTTGTCCAGGAAGTACTTGTTGATGTTCAGGCTGCCGCCATTGGCGGCGAGCTGCTCGGCGACGCGTTCGTTCTTCGCGGGCACGCGGGTGCTGGTGGTGTTGATCCAGTCGCCCTGGCCCTTGGCGGGCTCGTCCTCGAGGTAGCGCTTGCGGAAGATGAGGATGTCGGTGAGCACCTCGGTGCCGGCGGCCCGCTGGTGTGCTCGGTTCGGCAGACGCACCGCGCCGACGAGGTCGGCCATCGCGGCGATTTCGCGGCGTGCTGCCGGGTTCTGTGAGTCCATCGTGTAGGCACTGGTGACGAACGCTGCGAGCCCTCCCCCACGGGTGAGGTTCAGGGACTTGATGATGAAGTGGTTGTGGATCGCGTGGTCGCCGGCGTTGTGGGTCCGGTCGTGGAGCTTGAAGTTCCCGAACGGGACGTTGCCGATCGCGCCGTCGAAGTAGTTCAGCGGAAGGTTCGTGCCCTCGAAGCCCTCCGCCCGGATCGTGGCATCGGGGTAGAGGTAGCTGGACAGTTCAGCGGTCGTGGGGTCCAGCTCCACTCCGGTCATCCTCAGCCGGTTCGGGGCCAGGCCGATGAACGTGCCCATGCCGCTACCGGGTTCGAGGACGTTGCCGCTCTTGAGGCCCAGCACGTTCAGGGTCTCCCACATGGGCCGGACGATCGCGGGGTCGGTGAAGTGGGCGTTCAGCGTGGTCCTACGGGCAGCCTCGTAGCCGTCTCGTCCGAGGGTTTCCATCAGCTCGATACGTTCGGCGTGCCAGTCCTGGCGGCGCTCGTCGAACACCTCCGGCACAGCTCCCCAGGAGCCGAAGCGCGCGATCGTTGCTTGCTGCTCCGTGGTAGCCGGGCTGCCGGAGTCCCGTAGCTCTGCCAGCGTCCTCAGCGCAGCGAGGTTGGCCTGGAAGCGTGCCTTCGTGCCAGAAGGCGCCAGGACGTCCTGCGACTGCGGTACGAACGCCTTGGCGGCTTTGCGCTCTACTCGTCGAGGCTCTCGGCGCGGCTCATCGTCATGATCTCGCGCCACTCCCACTGCCGGGCTGCTTGCTGCAGCCGGTCCTGCATCTCCTCCGGGTCCGCCGCGAACGTCTCCCGGATCCAGGTCTCCTGCTCGCTCTGGCTCGCCCAGTTGTCCGGGTCCTCGGTCTGCGACAGGTCCGAGCTGTCGCTCGGCGGCTGGTACTCGGCCAGCACGATCTCCTCCGCCTGCAGCCGCGCCGCGTTCAGGCGACCCACCTTCTGCAGGTACGTCTCCTCCGCCGGGTCGGTCCCCTCCAGGCCCGGCAGCAGCTCGATGATCTCGTTCTGCACCTGCTCCCCCATCTGGGAGAAGTGTGCCGTCGGATCGTCCAGGCTCTCCACGAACCTCGGATCCGCGATCTCCCACTGCCGGCGAAGCATCGCCCCGTACTTGTTCATCGGTGTCCTCCTCGAGCCGGTCGGCCTCGGGTTCAGCCCAGAGGGCATCGAAATCGAACGCGAGCTGGTCCTTACCTGCTTTGGTACGGCGTGCCACGTAGATCCCCCAGGCCGGTTACAGAGACGCCCGTCACTGTACCGACGGGCCCGGGTGGCCGGTCGGCTGAGGCCGTGGTTCCCGTTCTGTCGGGGTATCCGTCGGCGGTCGTCGCGTTCCATAGGGGGTCACCTTTCTGGCTGCTCTTGCGCTGGAGGTGGGCGGGTCTCATCCGTCGTGGGAGGTGTCCCTGGGGCGACCGGTGGGGACCTGGCCAGCCTGAACCGGTGGCCACGGCTGACCGTCGTTGTACTGGCGCTCGAGGCGTTCGACCTCTGCGAGCAGTCCTCGGCGGATCAGGTCCGAGAAGGTCCGCGGGCCTTCCTGGTTGGGAGCGAAGGTGTTCACCAGGGCTGCACGGGCTCGATCGGCTTCATCGGCGGGCAGGAAGAATCCGACCTTGGTCTTGGCTGCGGCTCGCTGCGGAGCGGGCCGCTGCTGTTCGGTTGGCTTCGGCTCCTCGGTGGCTGGAAGCGCCGGTGGGGGTGTCTCTGCGATGGGCGCGACGGGATCGACGCTGCCGAACGCCGAACGCTTGCGGGTGGGCTTGTCGCTCACTTGAGGGCTCCTTCGATGCTGTGCAGGTGCGCCGTGTAGATGGTGGCGAGAGTGCGGGCCTCGGCGCTGCGGGCCTGGTCGAGTCCGGTGCCGGATTCGATGGCGTCGCGGATCGCGGCTCGTTTGGGGACGTGCGGCTCGAGGAGGCTGAGGTTGTGGGCGGCTGCCCCCTCGGCCAGTTCGTCCATTGCGGCGCGTACGCCCCTCTCTCGGGCGTCGTGGCGGTTGACGATGATCCCGGCAATCTTGAGGGCGGCGTTGTAGTGCTGTCGGACGGTCGTGATCGTGCGGATGAGCTGGGCGAGACCGTCGGTGCTGAACAAGCTGGCTTCGGTCACGACGGCGGCGCCGTGGGCTGCGGTGAGGGCGTTGACGGTGAGCTGGTCGAGGGCCGGCGCGCAGTCGATTAGCACGAGGTCGTAGTTGTCGCGGACGGCATCCAGGGCGTTGCGCAGCCGGCTCTCACGCCCTGCCCCGGCGATGACGAGCTCATCGCGGACGGCGACAAGGCCGCTCCCCGTGGAGGGAGCAACACTCAACCCGTCCCATGTGCCTGGGACGGTGATGTCAGCGAGACCGTCATCGGAGCGGTCGGTGAGGACATCGGCGAGGCCGGGCTGGTCTCGCTCCAGGTCCGGGACAGTGACGCTGGACAGATTGCCCTGCGGGTCCGCGTCGATGAGCAGGGTGCGGCGGCCTTCGGCGACGGCCGCGCGGGCGAGGTGAAAGGTGGTCGTGGTCTTGCCGACGCCACCCTTCTGGTTGCATATAGCGACGATCTTCGCGGTCAT
>NZ_CP184886.1:0-85545 GCF_049266655.1 Brachybacterium sp. UNK5269 | reverse complement strand
GAGGGCCTCCTGGCGTCTCCCGGGACTTCGGCCCGAAGGGGTTGTCGCGCAAGAGTAACCATGCCATGATCAGAACAGCACCTTAGTTTCCGCATTTTCCGCAACGACGCCGCATGCGAGGTTTCTCTGTGACTGCCCCTGTGACTACTGCCCCCCTCTCGCTCGCCTCCCCCGCCATCCCTACAGCTAGCGCTCATACCGCGTTGCGCCCGCTGAGTGCTGGAGACGCGCAAATCACCGGCGGCTTCTGGCATACGCGCCAGCTCCGCAACCGCCGTGCCGGACTGCGATCCGGGTACGACCAGTTGGAAGCCTCCGGCACTTTCCGCAATTTCCGCGTTGTGGGTGGGGCCGAACGGGGCGAGGCGTCCGGGATGATCTTCCAGGACTCCGACGTGTACAAGTGGCTCGAGGCCGTCGCGTTCGAGCTCGGTCGGGAGGACGATGCCGAGCTCCGCAGCATGGCGCGAGAGGTGAGCGCGATGATCGCCTCCGCTCAGCAGGAGGATGGCTACCTCAACAGCGTTCACACCCTGCTCCACACGCCCGAGGAGCGCTATACGAAGCTGGCGTGGAATCACGAGCTCTACTGCTACGGCCACCTGATCCAGGCTGCAGTCGCGCTGTCCCGCAATGCCGGCGAGGACCAGCTGCTCGAGGTGGCGTTGCGGATCGTCGAGCATCTTCGGAGCATCTTTGGGCCCGATGGTCGCCATACGACCGATGGTCATCCGGTGATCGAGATGGCGTTGGTGGAGCTGTACCGCTTGACCGAGCGCCCGGAGATCAAGGATCTCGCCCGGTTCTTCCTGGACGTCCGCGGGGGCGCTGAGAAGTTCCCGGGGGCCTCTCCGGGGCCGGGTTACTTCTCTGCCGACGTTCCGGTGCGCGAGACCCATTCCGTGGAGGGCCATGCCGTGCGCGCCTTGTACCTTTTCGCCGGCGCCACGGACCAGGCGATGGAGGACGGCGACGCGGAGCTGCTGGCCCGCACCGAGGCCGTGTTCGCCGATCTGATGGCCACGAAGACCTACGTGACCGGCGGCATGGGAGCTCGCTGGGATTGGGAGGCGTTCGGGGACCCCTACGAGATGACCACCGACCGCGGCTACGCCGAGACTTGTGCCGCGATCGGCGCGATCCAGTGGGCGTGGCGCCTGCTGCTGGCGACCGGGCACGGCAAGTACGCCGACGCGATCGAGCGGCTCCTGTTCAATGCCTTTCTTGCCGGGGTCTCCCTGCAGGGCACCGAGTATTTCTACGTCAACTCCCTGCAGCTGCGCGAGGGCGCCAAGGCCGACCAGGGCCGATCGATCGCCCACGGACGTCGCGAGTGGTTCGAGTGTGCCTGCTGCCCGCCGAACATCATGCGTACGTTCGCGAGCCTCGACCACCTCGCCGCCACCGCAACGTCCGACGGCCTGCAGGTCCATCAGTTCGCGACGGGCACCTGGTCCACCGGGGACGGTCCGGAGCGCCTGAGTGTCTCCGTCCTCACCGAATATCCGTTCGACGGCCTCGTGCGCCTGACGATCGAGGCGGCGCCCTCTGCTGCCCGACGTCTCTCGGTGCGGATCCCCGAGTGGTCGCGCGAGACGGCTCAGCTGACTCTCGGCGGCTCGGACGTTCCGGTCGAGGTCGACGATGGCTATGCCGTGATCGAGACGACGTTCCAGGTCGGCGACGTCATCGAGTTGCGACTCGATCTCTCGCCGCGCTTCGTGGGGGCACATCACCGCCTTGATGCCTCCCGTGGCAGTGTCGCTCTCGAGCGGGGACCGCTGGTCTACGCGATCGAGAACGAGGACCAGGATGCCGCGGTGTCCGTCGATGACGCGGCCGTGGATCCGACGATTGCTCCGGTTGCCGGAGCGCCGATCGCTGCGCTGGACGGCGCGATCCCGCTGACGGTATCGGGCAGCGCGGTCGCCGTCTCCCCGGCAGCAGCCACATGGCCGTACCCCGTCTACGGCACCTCGGACGCCACCGTGGCGCAGACGCCAGCCACCTGGACGGCGATCCCGTACTACGCCTGGGGCAACCGCACTGTGGCCCCAATGCGCGTGTGGCTCCCGCTCGAGGTCGACTGATGCTGAGTCGACGCGCTCTCCTGCAGGGAGGTCTCGCGCTCGGTCTCGGGGGCGCGGGGATCACTGCCCTGGCTGGCTGTGCGGGAACCCTGCCGCCCACCGACACCGCCGCCGAGGGATTCGGAGAGGTAGCGACGGGGACTGTGACCGTCTGGTGCCGTTCGGCGACGCAGGCAGCGATCCAGGCGACTGCCGCCTCGTTCAACGAGCTGCACGAGGACCTCGAAGTGGTGGTCCTCCCCATCCCGGACGCGCAGTACGTCACCAAGTTGGCGACCTCGATCCGTGGCGGCTCGGTGCCGGATCTCGTTGATTTCGACCTGATCAACTGCCCGCTGTTCTACGTGCGCGAGGCCTTCGCGGACATCACCGAGCTGGTGGAGGCGCTGCCGTACCGGGACGCGCTCTCCGCCGGCCACGTTGGGCTCGTCACGCATGAGGAGCGGATCTACGGCGTCCCGTTCATTGGTGACTACTCGACGCTGTTTGCGAACACCGAGCTGCTGGGTGCCGCCGGTTTCGAGCTGTCCGAGGTGGCCGGGAGCCTCGAGTCTCTGATGTCGACGTGCCAGACCATCAAGTCCTCTCTGCCCGACGTTTTCCCCTGGACCTTCCCTGGTAACGCGTCAGGGGCGATGGGCTTCACGATCCAGCCGATGATCTGGGCGGCTGATACCGATCTGATCACCGGGGAGCTCGGTAGCCAGTCGGGCAACATCGTCGGAAATGACGTGGTCGAAGCGGTCCTGGAGTTCCATCGGCAGCTGTGGGTGGACGAGCTCGTCCCCCCGCGCTCGTTCGTCGAGGACGGAGCGCAGTGGGGTCATGACTACCGGTCCGGCGAGGTGGTCTTCTTCCCCGGCGCGTATGGCTCCGCAGTCGCATCGGCCGACGAAGCCTTCCGACCGCTCTCGCAGAACGTGCTCCTGCCGGGTCCAGAGGGTGGGAACGCTACCTTCTCCGGAGGGGACAACATGTGCATCCTGAACGGTGCTCCTAACGCCTCCGGGGCCTGGAAGTTCATGAAGTACGCCCTGGAGCTCGATGTCCAGCGCTCACTGCCGGACAGCGGATACATGCCCATTCGCTCGGACAGCGCCGATGCCGAGTTCACCCAGAAGTACGAGCAGGCCGCGGTTCCCGTCACGCAGCTCGACGAGGGATATGTGCCCTCCACTCTTGCCTACAACCTGCTTTACAACCAGTCGTCTAGCCCGTGGCTGGCCATGATCCGTCGCGCCGTCTTCGACGGCGATGTCCCCGGCGCGATGGCCGAGGCCCAGTCCGAGTACGACCGGATTCTCACGCAGACACAGCTCTAGGAGCCCGTCATGACCGCACTCGATGCCGAGGCGCGACTGCAACCTGCCGGAGTTCAATCCCCCACGGGGTTGGCTCAGGCGCGTCGTTCCCGGCCACCACGTTCCCTCACTCACCGTCCGAGCACCGGCGTGCTGTTGGTGGCGCCCGCCGTCGCACTCGTCGCGTTCTTCGCTCTCATCCCGCTTGTTTTCGCCGCCTACATCTCCCTCACGAACTGGCCACTCATCGGTGAGTACCGGTTTGTGGGCCTGGAGAACTACCGGCAGGCAGTGAACGACCCGGGCATGTGGAAGGCGCTGCGGTACACGCTGATCTACACCGCAATCGTCACCGGTCCGATCCTCGTGCTCGGCTATGGCCTGGCGGTGCTGGTCCGCGCCAACCGCCCCGGCTCGACGCTCCTGCGCACGATCTTCTTCATCCCCTTCGTCGTCGGCCTCACCACGTTGAGCTACATGCTGGTGCTCGAGGCCCAGCCCAACTCCGGTGCCCTAAATCGGATTCTCGCGGCCCTCGGGATCACCGACGGGAGCACCGCCTGGTTGCTCGACGGCACCACGGGAACGATCCTTCTGTCGCTGCTGGTGATCTGGGCGGTGCCGGGTTTGACGATGATCCTGCTGACCTCGGCCATGCAGGGGATCCCCGCTGAGGTCTACGAGGCTGCAGATATCGACGGGGCGACCTGGCTGCGCCGCGAACTGTCAATAACGATCCCGATCATCCGTCCCGCGATCGGGATGTCGTTGATCATTTCCGTGATCGGCTCATTCCTGGCCTTCAACCAGTTTTTCATTCTCACCAAGGGCGGTCCGGGAACCGACACGATGACCATCGTCGGCTACATCTACAACCGGGCGTTTGTGGAGCTGCAGCTCGGTTCTGCAACCGCGATTTCCCTGATCCTCGTTGTCTTCACCGCGGCGATCACCTTGGCCCAGTTCGTTTTGCTGCGAGGGAGTGACAACTGATGAGCCGTTCTCCGTCTCCTACCCGAGACCGCCGATTAGTCCCCTACGCGATGCTGGGCACGCTCTTCGCGCTCATCTTCACCATCCCGCTGCTGTGGTCGATCCTCCGCGCGTTCCAGCCGCACGAGGTCATCCTGGGCACCCCGAGCATCGGCGAGATGTTCGACTTGACGTGGGAGAACTTCTCCTTCTTCCTCTCGTCCGACGGGACGATGCTGCGGCCCGTGGTTAACAGCATCATCGTCTCGCTCTCCACGGCAGCCTTGACGGCGCTGGTGGCGACACTCGCCGGCTATGGCTTCTCGAAATTCCTATTCCGGGGGTCACGGATCGCCTTCAGCCTCATTTTGCTGTCGATGATGGTGCCATTCCAGGCGATCCTCACTCCCCTATACCTGCTGATGAACTCCGTCGGTCTGACGGACTCCCTCATCGGACTGATTCTCTTCTACACAAACTTCGCCCTTCCGTTCGGGATCTTCCTCATGAAGAACACCTTTGACACGGTTCCCCAGGCCTTGGAAGATTCTGCGATCATTGACGGCGCCGGCACCGTCCGGATGCTGGTCAACGTTCTGCGGCCAATGATTCTGCCTGGCATCGCGAGCTCCGCGCTCTACGCCTTCCTCACCTCGTGGACTGAGTTCTTAGGTGCGCTGACGTTCCTGACCACGGAGCGGTACTTCACTCTTCCCATCGCCCTGCTGAACATCCAGGTCGGGACGTACGGCGAGGTGAACTTTGGCCAGCTGGTCGCTGGTTCCGTGATCGCGATGATCCCGTGCGTGGTCCTCTACGTTTGTCTCCAGCGGTTCTACGTGCAGGGACTAGCGGCAGGTGCGGTCAAGGGGTAACCGACCAGGAAGCCCCCCATCTTGAGTCACCGCGCCCGAGCTCCCGCCGGGTAGGAAGCAGTCGGCCAGAGAGGGGTCTCGGTCCGCTCGCGCAGTTCCGATGCCGTACTTTCGCCCGGCACGCCCTTCATGGCGTGCCGGGCGTTGCACGTCCCTCGATCCAGGCGGGCTGAGCGAAAGAAAGAGGCCTGGGCTGGCGAGAAGTCGCGACATGCTGGTAGAGGCCCCTTCAAGCCCACGCGGAGCGCGGACAGCATGCTGGGAGCAGATCAAAGCTGCGGCTTAGGGGGCTCCTCGCGGCGCCGGCGGCACGTTTGGCCGCTCCTTCTTCACAGCCCTCGTCCCCCCCCGGCCGATGCCGAGATCCGGTGTAGCCGTTGCCGCCCCGTGGCGAGCGTTGACCGGTGGGCCCCGATGGCGCGCCCGCCGTTGCTTGCACCCGCCTGGGCAATCGACGGCTCATGCGCAGCGTGGCTACGGCTGTTAGCGCCTCCGGGAAAGGCGTCATGGCCCGGACAGCGCAGTTCTGGATGTCAGCATCCGCAGCGCAGCTGCATGCCCCATGGGGCATGCAGCCATGGGGACATGCGGACATGCGGACATGCGGACATGCAGGCTTCAGGCTTGGGCTGCGGAGCTCCCATCGCGCCTCTAGTCGTCGGCGCGTCGAGAATTCATTGCCTCCACGATGGCGCTGCGCACGAGGTCCTGGACGGTGATGTCGTGAGCGGCAACGTACTGGCGGATCTCACGGTGCAGAGACTCCGGGATGCGGGCCGTGAGCTGACGTGTCGGCTCCGCCGGCTCAGCGGCAGGCGTCATCGTCTCGGCCATGCTGCGCGGTCGCTCACTGCGGCGGGCGAAGCGGCTGGTGGGGTCTGGCTTGGTAACCATCAAAGAATCTCCAGGAGTTCACGAACGTAGGCGTCGTAGTTGTACATGCGGTCCCGTGGCACTTCCCCCAGCGCGTTGCGGACGGCCTTGCGGTAGGGGATGTCGGCGTCGAAGAGGCCGGCGCCTTCGGCGAGGAGTGCCGCGCGGGCGTCGCGGAGGTCGTTGGCGCGGCGGTCGACCAGCGTGAAGAGCACGTAGGCGGGGATCATGGCGCTGGCAACTTCGAGCGTTTCCCAGACTCGGGCGATGTCGACCGGGCTCGGCGAGGTGGGAATGACGGCGATATCGGCGACTCGCAGTGCGAGGTCGATGGTCGAGGTGTCCCCCGGCGGGGTGTCGATCACGGTGTGGTCCGTGGTCGCGGTGAGGCGCTTGAGCGTGTTGCGGTTAGCGACGTCGACGGGGAACGGCAGCGGGTTGCCGTCCTCGAGGCACCGTTCGGCCCAGTCGGTCGCCGATCCCTGAGGGTCGGCGTCGAGGACACGCACTGAGCCGTGCTGTGCCAGACAGGCCGCGGTATAGATCGCGGTGGTCGTCTTCCCGACGCCGCCCTTCGTGTTGGTGATGGCGATGATCATGGACACAAGCTATCCGCATGCGGACATGTCCGCAACGAAGCATGCGGCACGTCCCCCATGCGGACATGGGGACATGCCTGCGTCGCAGCCTGGTGAGCGCGGCGCCTGGCGCTTGCCTTCAGTCCAGCGAGATGAGCCGGACGCGATGACGTGGAGACCTTCTGCTGTGGACGTGCGGACCTGTGGGTAGTTCCCCTGTCCGTCTCCCCTCGCTTGCGCCTCGTGGCCGCTGCTGTGGACCGCCTTGCGGACATGCGGGTATGCGGGCATGTCCGCATGGCAGATCGCGGGCATGCCGGCGCATCCTGGAGTGCGAGCCGCGAAGTGCGCCCGGCGCTGTCCCTTCCGCGCTGCGGGGATGAGCCCGACGTGCTGGCGTAGTGGTCTCGGGTACGGGAGACGGGGATATGGGGGCATGTGGTCATGGGGACATGTCCGCTTCCCTGCGCGCAAGTCTCGCGGCCGAAGCCGTGGACCGCCTTGCCTACGAGCGGACATGTCCGCATGTCCAATTGCGGGTATGCGGTCATGCGGACGTGTCCGCAGCGGGAAGGCGAGAAGTGGGGTCCGGCGGTGTCTGGCGAGGCCCTTGGGGCGCGGAGGAGCGTGCCGACGCTCTCGGTCGCGAATCTTCGGTCATGCGGCCATGCGGACATGCGGACATGCAGGCACGTCCCCATGTCCGCATTGTGCAGGTCCGAGGGGGCGGGGGAGAGGCATGGGGTACTGGGGATACTCCGTCTTCTGCTCAGGGTGATCCGCGGAGACTGGGCTGGTGGATTTGTTTCTGCGACACGTTGTCGCGACCGAAGGGCACGACAAACAGTGACAGGGGCGGCGATGATGATCGTGGCGGCGGCTGTAACTGACAGTACGAGGAGGGCGGCGTGGCGCCGAGGGCGACCCCGGGGCTCGAGGTTCCCAGCGTGGACAAGGCGGGCCGCTGCTGCAAGCGCCCGGTTATGGCTAACCGCGCGGCGGTCACGAGGTCGGTGCAGCGACCCGCCCGAGACGGCGGGTCCACAGATTGCGAGCCACGAGAGCCGTCGGGGCACGGAGGCGGTGAGAGTCACGGCCCAGACCGTCGGGGACGGCACTCTTTGGCCTAGTAAAGGGTCGTGGGGGAAGGCCTTGTCTGGGCGCCGTGCCGTGCTGTCTTTCGTTGGCTGGATGTGGCGGGTGCGCGCTGGTACTGCGTACCGCATCGGTGCGGGCATGGGGGGCATGGCCCCATGCCCGCATGGGGTGTCTAGGCCGCGTGTGCTGGGCGTTCGCTGTTGAAGCGTGCGGGAGAGCGCCCGCTGGCTGTGCGGTTCTCGAGCAGTAGCGCACGGGCTTTTCGGTAGTCGGCGCGGCCGTCAGCGCGTCGTGGGTGGGCGCCATAGCTGGTGGTCTCGTCGCTGGGGATTAGGGCGAGTTGCCCGTGGCCGGCGCGTCGATGTGCAGGGGCGCGCCGGGGTGCGCACATCCATGTCTGCTCCGCGAGCCACCACGTCCAGAGCTCTCGTTCGAGAGCGTAGGTGCGTGCGCGTTGGGCGAGCCGGCCGTTGGTGCCGTAGCGGGTCGCCGCAGGGGTGCGCCGATCTCGTCGAGAGCGTCGGTAGCCGTGCACGTCGACCAGGAGGATGCCGTCGTCCACAAGCCGGTGGAGTGTACGCACCGTTCTGTCCAGAGAGCCTCCTGTGAGCTGGGCGAGAGCGTGTGCGCTTTGAGGGGCGAGGGTGCTGCGGGCGTAGACGTTGCCTGCGTGGTGGCCGAGAGCTCCGGGGGTGAAGGCGTCGTGGGCGGCGTCTGCTGTGCGAGCGGTGAGCTGGGCTAGCAGCGTGGTGCGTTGGGCGGGGCCGGTGCGGTCCAGGGGGGCGCGTGTGTCCACTTGTGACCGGCCTTCGGGTGGGGTGTTGTGGATGGCGGTGGCCGGGCCAATGGTCCAGCGGGCGGCGCGGGTGCCTTCGGCGGGGGAGTGCTGGGTGATCCAGCCGTCTGCGGCGAGGCGTAGGAGGCCTGTGCGGGCTGTTTCGCGGCCGATGCCGGCCAGGAGTCCGAGGCGGCGGATGTCGGCCTCGACGGAGGCGGTGAGGCCCTGGAGAGCGAGGACGCACAGGACGTCGAGGACTCTGCGGTCGGTGGGGCCGGCGGCGGTAGTCCAGCGGCCGGCGGAGGCGTCGGCGCGCTGCTGGATCTGGCGGACGTGAGCGGCGATGGCGGCGGCGCGAGGGGCGAAGGTGGGGTCGTCCTCGCTGTCGCGGCGCGGGTTTGCGGCGACCCACTGGACAGCGCGGTTCCAGTGGTGGGCCAGCCTCTCGGCGGCCTGCGCGGGAGTGCGGGGCACGCGGGTGCCGCGTGAGCGCTCGGTCAGGATGTGGGCCATGCCGGGGCGGTCAACGAGGCCGGCGACGTCTTCGTAGCGCCATCTCGAGGCGGCGGCGCCGATGAGGATGCGCCATAGGACGGCGGAGGCGTCGCCCATGGCGGCGTCTTCCTCGAGCGCGGCGGCGCTGGCGCGGGGGAGGGGCCGGCGCGGGCCGGGGAGGTAGCGATGCTGGTGCTTGTCCACGGGCAGGGGCCGGCGCGCGGTGGGCACGTGCACGGGCTCGGTGTCTTCGACGAGCTGCGCAACGTGCTCGGCGGCGGCGCGGACCTGCGCGGGGGTGCCGGTGGGGGCGGTGAGCGCGCCGACGCTGCCGGTGATGACCTCGGAGGCGCCGCCGGCGCGGTGGGGAGTCCCGGGTGGGCGCACGCAGCCGGTGGCGGGGTTGGTCAGGGGGGCAAGGTCGAGGGTGGGGCACAGGTGCCGCAGGAGGCGGGCGAGCGTGGCCACGGTCTCGGCGTCGACGCTCTCGGCCAGGCCGACCCAGACGTGGCGGCCACCGGTCGGGCCGGAAGCGCACACCACAGGCGTAAGGCCGGCGCGCGTAAGGATGCCGGCGGTGACCTCGGCGTCCCGCGCGGCAGCGTCGGTGGCGCCGGGGGTCTTGGCGTCATGGTCGAAGCAGAGCAGTCGGAAGCGCTGATCGGTGCCGGCGAGGTACATCGCCCACGGGGTCTGCGGGGGAGTGGGTCCGACGGGACGGATGCTCGCGTACTGGTTCAGCACCTCGCCGTAAGCGTCAGTGCTGGCCACGCGCACGGTGCGGCGCGGGCTGATGGTCTGCGTGAGCAGCCACGGGTCGGGCTGCTGGGGGGTCGTCGGCGTGCAAGAAGACACGCCGGGCTCACCGTACTTGCCTACGGTGAAGCGACCCCCGTATCCTGGGGGCAACAACTTGCTGGACCTCCTTTCGGTTCGCCCCGGGGATCACCTAGTTGGCGCTAGGCCCCCAAGACTTCTTCTCACCCCCGTACCTGTTGGCGCAGGACGGGGGTGAAGTCTGTTTATGCGGTCTTTCTTGCCTCGTCGAGCTCGAAGCGGGGCTGTGCGGCCCCCGCTTCAAGCTCCTCGAGACCAAGGTCCGCGAGGTGGGCTTCGAAGATGCGCGCGACGGTCGGACCCTTCGACTCGCCCGTCAGCTCGCAGTAGCGCTCGAGCAGGGCTACGGCTGCATCGTTGATGGGGGAGTTGACGTAGGTCCGCGGTCCCTTGGACGGCCGGCCCGTGCGCTTCTTCATGAAAGTCACCCTAGCGGCATGTTTCCTGAAAGGACTCGTCGTTTCGAGGCGTGTCGTGTTCGAACTTGCCTGGTTTGGCGTGGTCATGGTCTGGCGGTCTTCCTGGTGAGGGTGGCGAGGCCTTCCGCGATCGCGGCGGCGGCCTCCTGGTAGGCGGCCCGGGTGGCGGGCTGGAGGGTGTCGAAGTCGATCTCGTCGCCGCTGTCGAGGCTGGGGTCGAAGGGGATGGGGATGATGGCGCGGACGCGGCTTCGGAACCGTTCCGCGACGGCTCCGGCGTCGCCGCTGCGGGTAGCGGAGTCGTGCAGCAGGACGACGGCGTTCTTGACCAGGTCAGCGCGTCCCAGGCTGATGAAGTTGTCCATCATGACTTCGGCGGCGTAGGCGCCGTCGGCGCCAGCGGAGACGGGGATGACGAGCTGGTCGGTGGCGACGAGCGCGGCTTTGAAGTGGGAGACGCGGTGGTTGTTGCCGGTGTCGATGAGGACGAGGGCGTGGAAGCGGCCGAGGATCTCGTGGACGGTGCGGAACCCGTCGCCGTCGACGAGGTCTTGGCGGTCGCGGGACTCGTCGGAGGCGATGACGCCGAACTGGTTGTCGCCCTGGCCTCGGGTGTAGCGCATGATCGTGGAGCGGCGGGAGCCCTCGACGGTCCCGAACTCAGCGGCAGCCTCCTCGAGGAGGTCGACGACGCTGCGGGAATGCCGGTCTTTCTGGGCGCGGAACCCCAGGGTTCCTCGCGTCTCGTTGGCGTCCCAGGCGATGACGTCGCCCCCGCGGATCCGCCCGAAGGTGGCCCCGACGCAGTACGTGTCCGTGGTCTTGCCGACGCCTCCCTTCTCGTTCATGAAGCTCACCGTCATGGAGTCCTCGAAGTTGGTCTGGATGAGCGCGCGCTGCTGCCGCTCGCGTTCAGCCTGCTCGCGCTCTCGGGCGGCGCGGCGTCCCGCGTGGACGGCCTCTGTGCGGGCGCGCTCCTGGTCGGCGAGACGTTCCTGTTCCTCGCGGGCGAGGTCCTGGCGGAGCGCCTCGCGGCGCTGCTCGAGTTCGTCCTCGGGGGGGCGAGCTTGAGGCCCATGCCGTTGAGGGTGCCGCGGAAGCCCTGCTCGGCGGGCCGCTGCGCGATCTCCGTCCAGCGGGGGTCGGACTCCACGGGATCCGGCTGCGGGGCCGGCGCCGGGGCTGTGAGAACCGAGGCGGGGTCCTGGCTGAGCTGCGGCGTCGCGGGCGCGGCCGCTGTGGCGTCGACGTCGGTGGTCGTCATCGCTGGGGCGGTGGTGGGCTGGGCGCGGATGACCTGCCGGGGGCGGGTGGCGTCCAGATCGGGGGAGGGCTGCGCGCCGGGGACCTCGGTGACGATCGGGGCGGCGTCCTGTGCCCGGGCCGGGCCGCTGGCGTCCGGGGACGCGGGCCGGTCGGTGACGTTCCCGTCGGGCTGGACGGTGAGGTAGAAGGTGCCGGAGGGGTCCTGGGCGGTGATGGTGGCGGGCCGACCGGTCCGGCGGGCGTGGGCCATGGCGTGTTGCATGGCCTCGTGGCGGGTGAGGTCGATGTTCGCTCCGGCAACCGGCGTGGGGGTGTCCTCGATGGTGACGGTGCCGGTGGCGTCCGGCGCGATGCTGATCGTGATGTCGGGCATGGCTAGTTCCCCTCTGTGGTGGTGCTGTCGTTGGTCAGGACGCGGCGGATACCGACGAAAGCGTGGGAGTCGAAGCGGGTGGGGGAGATCTTGACTTTCATCGCGCCCCGGGAGGCTTCGATGACTTGGCCATCTCCGATGTACATCGTTACGTGGCTGATCGCGCCCGGGCTGCCCGCGGTGCCGGTGCGTCCCCAGGACTCGAAGATCAGGTCGCCGGGCTGGATGTCGGCCACGCTGACGTCGTGGCCGGCGAGGTAGTCGTACTGCTGCTGGGAGGTGCGGGGGAGGCCGGTGACGCCGGCTCCGGCGAGGGCGTACATGATGAAGCCGGAGCAGTCGATCCCATAGGGGCTGGGGCCGTTCTCGTCGCCTCCGCCGAAGTCGTAGGGCGTGCCAAGCAGTGTGCGGCCGCGCTCGATGGCGGCAGCGGCGTCCCCGCTGGCGGTGATCTCGGTGCAGGCGCTGGGGTCGATGTTGACGGTGACGCCGGACAGGGCGCTCATCAGCCGTTGAGCGTCGTCGACGTGGCCCTGGTAGGCGTCGGGGTAGGCGGAGCGCTGCACGGCCTGGGCGGCCTCGCCGGGGGTCATGGTCTCCCAGCCGTCGATGTCGATCAGGCCGGGGAGGTGTCCGTAGCCGGGGCCTCCACCGGCCGAGCCGTAGTCGGTGGGGCTGTCGGCGGTGACGCCGGTGAAGAAGGCGGTCGCGGCGTAGACGGGGTCGGTGACTTGGGTGAGGGAGCCGTACCAGCCGTCCAGCTGGCGCTGCTGGAAGGGCCCGGCGTCGCCGTCCCCGTTGGGCAGGGAGATGCTGGGGTGCGCGCCGAGGGTGGACTCCTGGATCGCGGTGATGATCCCGATGATCTGCGCGTGGGCGCCCAGTCCGTTCTGCTCGGCGACCGTCATGATGGTCGCGGCGAGGGTGACCTGCTGGGGGCTGTAGCCGGGGACGAGGGGCATGGTCCCGGTGGTGGAGACGGTGAGGGCCTGGCCGCCGTTGGGGCCCAGGCAGGTGGATGCTGAGGCGCTGGACTCGTCCTCGAGGGCGAGAAGCAGGACCAGGCCGACGGGTGCCATCACCACGCCGACCACGAGGGCGAGGATGAGGGCCAGGACGAGGCCCTTGCTGCCGCCGGCGGGAGCCTCGGTGAGGGGCGCGCTCACGTCGCTGCTCCTTCCGTGGCCTCGGTCGTGAGGTGGCTGGTCAGCCACTGGCCGGTGGTCGTCTTGACGACGGTGACCTCGTAGCTGGTGTAGTCCGTGGTCACGCGCACGACGGCGCTGCCGGCATTGGCGCGGATGATCTCCGGATCGCCGGTGATCTCCGTGTCGCGGATGCGGTATCCCCAGACGGTCGAGGTGCTGTCCTGCCCGCTGGGGGTGAGGGTGGCGTTGAGCTTGTCCCTCCACTCCCGCTCCTCGAGCGTGCTGCCCTGGACCCAGACCCCCATGGTCAACGAGGCGGCGTCGATCGCCGCAGCCTCATCCTCGGGCGAAGCATCCTCGGGGACTGGCCCACCCGGGGCTGCCGGATCGGAGGTCTCGTACTCGTCGGGTTTGGTCCGCACGCCGCCGAACTCGGTGGGCTCCGCGCTGGTGGGCTTCGCGCTGGTGGGCGCGGGCTCGGGTGCGGGCTCGGGGGGCCTCGTGCAGCCGGCGGCGGTGAGGGCCGCGAGAACGAGGAGCGTGCGTCGGGTGGTCATCCGGTGGCCTCCACGGTGTACGCGGTGGGGGTGTCGAGCTTGTCCGCGATGATCACGGCGTGCTCGGCCTCGATGACGGAGGGCGCGCTCGTCTCGGCGGGCAGGGCCGTGGTGGTGCCGGTGCGGGCGCGGATGAGGACCGGCCCGTCCGTGCCGTCGGCGTAGATGCCGCGGCTGGTCACGGAGGTGATGGTGGTGTCCTCGACGGCGGAGAGCGAGTCGGTGGTGGCCACGAGCCCGTCCATGGCCCAGGCGTCGCGGCCGGGGCTGCAGCGCAGCTCCTCGGGTCCGGGCATGGGCCCGGTCCTGGTGGCGGGGGCGGTGAGGATCGCGTTGGAGGCGTCGGTGGCGTAGAGCGCCCACTGGCTGTCCTCGGGCCCGTCTTGCCTGACCAGGAGCCGGTCGGCGCCGAGTAGGAACCCCCCGGCGAGGGTGTGCTCCTTGCTCGGGAGGAGTAGCTCGATGGGCTTCTCGGTGGTGGTCTCGCCGGGGGTGAGCAGTGCCCAGTCGCGCTGGCCGAGCAGGACGGCGTGGCCGTCAGGGGTGGCGCTGATGAGCTGATAGCCGACGGGGATGTCGAACTCGACCGCGTCGGGGCCGTCGAAGAGGAACCCGGATTGGGTGGGGAGTGCGATGGCTGGCGCGGGGCCGCTGACGTACAGGGTCGCTTCGCGCGAGGGCAGGTCCAGGCTGGTGGCGGCGGTGGTGGGGCCCTGGTCGAGGGGCCACAGCTTGAGGGATCCGGCGTTGTCGAGCGCGAGGAGGAAGGGCCGTCCGTCGATCTGGACCTCGTGCACGGTCAGGGCGCTGCTGTTGCCGGTCCCGGTCCAGGTGACGGCGCCGGTGGCGGGGTCGTGGACGCGCAGGTTGCTGCTGTCCGGGGCGATGGTGAGGGTGCGGCCGTCGCTGAGTGCGGTCACGGGGGTGTTCGCGGCGATCGGCACGCTCCACAGGGCCGTGCTGGCGTAGCCCTCGGGCACCGCGACGGGGACGAGATCGCCGTTGCCGGGCGGTGGGGGAGCGACGGTGGGCGCGGGTTCGTCGCGGGAGCGGAGGATCAGCGCGGTCGTGAGTCCGCCGCCACCGAGGAGCGTGGCGCCGGCGATGGCGCCGGCTGCCAGGAGTGCCCGCCGGGAGGGGCCCTTCTTGCTGTCCTGCTCGGGGAAGTCGGTGATGGTCTCGAGCTCGATGATGTCCCCGTCGCCGGTGACGCCCATGGGCCATGTCTGGTCGGTGGCTTCGTCGCGGGCGATCACTCGGATGGTGGGCTGATCGCCTCCGCGGTCGCGGGCGTGCTCCGCGCAGGCAGTCAGAGCGGTGATGCGGGGATCCGCGCCCTCGGGGACGGTGATGGGGGTGCCATCGAGGGTGATGGTGCCGTCGCTGTGCCAGGTCAGGCGTAGAGCGGGGAACCGGGGAACGGCGGTGGCGGGGATGTCCGTGCGGATGTCACCAGGCATAGACCCCCCTGACGGTCAGTCCGTCTCGGTGTCCTCGGCAGCATCGATGTCCTCGAGGTCGGAGGGCGTGAGCAGATAGGTCCGCAGGTCGTCGCGGGCTACTCGCCACTGCCTCCCCAGCTTCACTGCGCGCAGTGACTGGGTGTCGATCAACCGTCGCACCGTCGGCTTGGAGGTCGCGAGGAGATCTGCAACCTGTGCGAGATTCAGCATCCGTGGCTGGTCCTCGAGCATCGCGTCCACCGCACCGTCCGACATAGGCGCCGAGAAGCGCCTGCTGTCGGGAGCTGGCTGGCGTGATGAGAGCACCTGTCCATCGTAGGGCGCATCGGTACGCAGGACTGTTCACAAACATCAATGACCAGCGATCAGTGCCCATTTGTGCCACCCCCGGCGTTGGAGACCCGCTCGAGGTACTCCACCAGATCGACGCGGAAGATGCGCCACTCATGGCGAATCTTGACGCCGTGCAGCTCCCCTTCCGCAAGGAGCTGACGCACCACATGCGGAGAGATACCCACAGCATCAGCAACACCCCGAACGCTCAGAGACACCGGGGCATCACCTAGAAGCGCATCGAACCGGGACGGGACGGGAGCTGCCATGCCGGGAGCCTAACCGCATGCACCTTCTACGCACAACTAGTAACGTAAAGCTGGTTTAGTAACGCTTCCTCAGGTACGGTGATCCCGATGCAGGTACTAGCCTGCACGTGATGGCCGACACATGGAGGGCGTCTCGTGACGGAACTGCCACGTAACCCGTTCCTGCCTCCGCCTGTGGAGGTAACTCCAGCTGAGGTCGTGGAGTCGGACGTGGTTCTGGGGGATCAGATAGAGGTCACTGGCCCGTCCTCGCCTGTGCATCCGCCTCGGAGTGGGGCGGTCACTCCATCCGCGCTGGTACGCGAGTATCCGGTGAGCGTGGCGGCGGGGTCTGTGGCTCTGGTGGGGCTGCACGGTGGCGCTGGTGTGAGCACCCTGGCCAGCCTGATCGGTCGGGGTGTCGTTGATGCCGGCACAGAGATTCCAGCGGCGAACCCGTACCTTCCGGCTCGTCCTCGGGTGCTGCTGGTGGCGCGGTCGCATTCGCGGGGACTCGCAGCCGCTGAGGAGGTCACGACGGCGTGGTCTCATCGCGAGCTGCCGGACCTGGATGTGCTCGGCCTCATCGTCGTGGACGACGGGCCGAAGCTGTCGCCGGCGACGCGTCAGTCAGTGTCTCGACTGCTGCGGATGACTCCCCACGGGTGGCATATCCCCTGGGTTGAGGCGTGGAGGACGTCTTCCACGCCGTCTCTCTCCGGTGTGCGAATGCCGCGCATCGTCAAATCCATCCGGCGTGCAGTGGGTGCACCGGACCCCTCGAAAGGAAACGCGTAATGGTCGACTCTCTGCTAGCGCTCCACTCGTCCGGACTCCTGGCGGTCCCGCAACCGACGCCGGAAGCCCCGCCTGGATCGGAGGGATTCCTGACGCTCCTGAACTGGGTGTTCTGGATCGTGCTGCTCGCTGCGGTGGGCGGCTTCTTGATTCAGATCGGCATGTTGATCTACAACGCGATTCGGGGCAACGCCATCCAGGGGTTCGTGGGGATCCTGATCTGCATCGTGGCCGCGATCCTGGCGGGGTCGGCAGTGGCGATCCTCAACATGTTCGTCTGATCTATCCAGACCGTCCGAGAGGAGCAGATCATGATCCGCACGAGAACTCGGCTTTTCAGCGTCCTGGCCGTCGGGGCCCTGGCCCTGGCGGGCTGCACGGGGGCGGCGACGAGCCTTCACCTTCCCCATCAGCGGGGTCGGCGCCGTCGGATGGAGGCGGGACGTCTTACGCGACGGAGGGGCCGGGGGAGGCTCCGACGGAATCGGAAGAGTGCGTGGCTGACGACTCGGATCAGGAGGTGCCGGTCGAGGCACCCCGGGCCGATGCCTGGCCAGAAGTGAACGGGATCGGCGTGCCGGTGTCTGACACCTACGGTCCCATCAACCGCGAGGGTGATGTGTGGACGTGCTTCTCGCACAGCCCGACCGGCGCGCTATTCGCAGCTGCCTACATCCAGGCGGGGCTCAGCACCGCGGCCGTTCGAGCGGAGTACATAGCGGACGACCCGGACCTCGAGGAGGGCGATGGCGCTCCGTCTACCGGGACGTCACTGCGGGGCTACAAGTTCACGGCGTACGACGAATCCACAGCGAGCCTCGAGCTAGTCGTCGAAACCTCGAGCAACGGCGAATCCGCCCTTGTAGCGATGCCGACGACCCTCTACTGGGCCGATGGGTGGACCTCCACCCAAGAGGCTTTCACTTCTGCCGAGCCCAGGCAGATCACCGGGCTGTCGGGCTATACGCAGTGGAGCATCGGCTCGTGAACGAAGAGTGCGCCGACCTCGGCCTGACTGCCGGGCTGGGAGAACGTGCTGGCTGCGCCATCTCCGACAGCGCGCAGGACATTTTAGAGACGATCTTCAACATGGTGGTTATGGCGGCGTCGTGGGCGGTGTCGTGGACGGGGGAGGCGTGGCTATCGTTTCCGGAGCCGACGATCGGGACGGCGGACGGCACACCGTCGCAGAACATCGCTGAGCTGTGGTCGCTGGGATCGTTCTACATCGTGGGGATCGCGGTCCTTACGTTCATGCTGGCGGTAATCCGTCTGCTGATGAATCCCTCGATGCAGTCGGGGGCTGCGCTGGCGCGGGGGATCGTCGCGATCATCGCCGTGCAGGCCTTCGGGATCGGTGGGACTGCTCTGTTGCTTGACGCGGGCAACCAGTACTCGGTGTGGGTGGTGGAGAGAGCGTCGGGCAAGGACTTCGAGACCGCGCTCGCTGACTTCTCTGACCTCGGAGGCACAACCAGCAGGTTTGCGGCGGTTGGGGCCGTAAGCCAGTTCGCGAACATGGTTCTGTTCGCGGCGCTGGGTTTCGCGGTGTTGCTGCTGGCGGCAGCAGCGCAGGTAGCTCTGCTGATTGTGCGCTCTGCACTGCTCGTGGTGCTGATGGCGTTCCTGCCCTTCCTGGCAGCAGCCGCCTTCACCGACGGTGGTTACAAGGGTCTCGGTAAGGCGATCGGGTGGATCACCGCTCTGGTCCTGTACAAGCCGGTAGCCGGCACGATCTACGCGGTCGGGATCCTCACCCTGAAAAATGCCGCGGAGGATGCTGAGGCGACGGAGCAGATGATGAATCTGCTGATCGGTGTCGTGATCGTCGGGGCTGCCGCTCTTGCTCTCCCTGCCTTGGTCAAGTTCGTCGCGCCTCAAGCAGCGGCCGGCGCGTCGATGGCCTTCAGCGGCGGCGCGGTCGCAGCGGGAGCAGTGGGCACCGGCGCTGCGGTGGTCGCGATGGGAGCGACCGCTGGTGCGGCGGCGCCGGCGGCGGCCGGTGCAGCACCCACGGCCGCTGCAACGACGGGTGCGACCACGACGACTGCCACCGAGGGCGGAGCCACGACGTCAGCCTCTGGGGGGCCTCAAGCTCCGGGCCAGGACAGCGCGCCGGATGGGTCGGCAGGTGCTGCTCCGACCGGTGCCTCGGCGCCCGAGGGATCGGCAGGTGGTGAGGTGTCTGGTTCTCCACGCGGTAGCGAAGGCACGGGGGATGCACAGGCTGAGGGCGCTCCGAGTGGCCACGAGGGCGGTGGCAGCACCGTTGTGCCCGCTGGACAGGGCGGATCTCGCGAGGGCGGAGGGTCGTCGGGGTCCAGCGGCGTGGCGGACCCCTCCGGTGGCGATCGCGCGTCGGCCAATGCCTCGGCCCCGACCGCGTCGGGTGCTGATTCGAGCAACGGCGGTGACACCGCGTCGACGACCCGGCCCCCGGCGGACAGTCCTTCCGAGTCTGGCGCCGGCCCTGATGGAGCGGAGCAGGCTAGCGCCCCGGTCGCGACCGCGTCGGGCGCGGCTCCGAAGGGCGCGGGACCGGACACCGCGCGGGCCGTCCGGGATGTCGCAAGCGGGGTTTATGCGGGGGCTCAGCAGGTCGACTTCAACGAGGGTCAGGAGCAGGGATGAGTGACCTCAAGCAGGAGCCGGCGCAGCGGACCTATGGGGGGTTCACGCCCGTGGGTCGGAGGGGTCTGTTCGGCCTGTCCCTGTGGGCGCTGTTCGGTGTGCTGCTGGCATTGCTCCCGGTGCTGGTGCTGTGGATGGTCGCGGGCGTGAAGTGGGGTCTGCTGGCCAGCGGGGTGCTGGTGGCGCTGGTGATCCCGCTGGTGGTCCCGAAGCGGGATGGGCGCGGACTCTATGAGCGCTGGGCGGGGCGTCTCGCGGATGTGTTCGGGGCGGCTGCGGGCAACCGGGACCTGGTCAACGGTCCGGGTGGGAACGCCCCGGATGGCTCGTTCCGCCTTCCGGGCCTGGCCACTGATTCCAGCCTCTCGACCCACGTGGATGTGTACGGCCACGAGTTCGCGCTGATCTCCTACCCGAGGGTGCGTCACCACGTCGTGGTCTTCGAGTGCTATCCGACGGGGAACTCGCTGGTGGACCAGCAGGCGATCGACAGGGCGGTCGCGCACTGGGGCGCGTGGCTGGCCCACCTGGGCACCGAGCAGCGGATCGTGGCGGCGTCGGTGACGGTGGAGACCGCGACCGACACGGGCCTGCGGCTGCGCCGCGCGGTGACGTCGAGGCTGTCGCCCATCGCGCCGCGCTTCGCGCAAGCGGTGGTCGGCTCGATCCTGGAGACCTTCAACGCGGCCGCCCCCGCGATCAACACGAAGATCGCGGTGACGTTGTCGGGGCGGGCCTCCTCCCGGGACGACGAGGGCGTGGACCAGGACGAGATCGTTGCTGAGCTGTCGACCATCGTGCCCACGCTGCGGGACGGGCTGCGCGTGACGGGCGCGGGCGCGACGGTCCGGTCCTGCACCGCCAGTGACCTGGTGGACTACGTGCGGGTCGCCTACGACCCGGCCTCCGGCCCCGATGTTGAGCAGCTGCGCGGGATGGGGCAGGGCACCGGGCTGCGGTGGGACGAGGCGGGACCGGCCGTGGCGTACACCCACCGCGACTACTACCTGCATGACGGGGTGGTCTCCACGTCGTGGACGATGGCCAGCGGTCCGCGATCGATCATCTACGACAGCGCCTTGTCGAACCTGATGCGGCCGGAGGCGCGGGTGCTGCGCAAGCGCGTGACCGTCCTGTACCGGCCGGAGCCGGCGGAGCGGACCACCGCGATCGTCGATCAGATGGAGAACAACTCGATCTTCGCGGCGTCGATGGGACGGAACCGGGCACGGCACGGCATCGCCCAGGCCCACGCGAAGCAGATGGCCAGCGAGGAAGCCCGCGGCGCGGGCCTGGTCCGGCAGGGACTGGTGGTCACGTGCACCGTGCCCTCGGCCGATGATCTGCGGATCGCCCGGCAGGTGGTGACCACCCAGGCCGCCTCGACGCGGATGAAGATCCGCGCTGCCGCCGGGTCCCAGGACGCCGCGTTCCTGGCGTCGCTGCCGCTCGGCATCTCCCTGCCTCATCACTCCCCGATTCCCGTCGAGATGAAGGACGCGCTGTGAGGACGAAGAGGCTGGCCGAGACCATCGCGAAGCGGACTCTGCGTGGGATGGAGCTGCTGAGCCAGAGAGATGCGTACGGGGTGGAGATGGGGCTGCTGGCCGCCGGGCAGCGGTACACGCTGCTGGTCTCGATCCGGGACCCGGGAGGGGCGGCGTCGACCACCCGCTTCACGGCCCGGCTGGAGGCGTGGTCGCAGTGGGTGCAGGGCTTGGGCCTGGATGACCGAGTGACAGGGGCGTCCCTGAGCGTGCAGACGTGGGAGAGCGGCGCCGCGAATGCGGTGGCCGGGCTGTCGTTCACCGCGCGGCCACGGCCCGGCGTGGATCGCAAGCCGCTGCGGCGGGCGGAGATGGTGGAGGAGATCTCCACGCACCTCGCGCGGGTGCTGGATGGGCTCCGAGCGGCCTCGGAGGGTCTGGACGTGCGGGTCTGCACGGCGCAGGACATCGTGGACCTGGTGCGCGTCGCCTTCGATAGCAGCATCGCCCGCGACGTGGAAACCGCCCGTGCAGGCGGGGGCACTGGACTCGTTTGGGCGGATGCTCCGCCGCGGCCCGAGGCGACGGCGGCGTCGTTCTACAGCCACGACCGCGTCGTCTCCACGTCCTGGACGATGGCGGCGAGGGCCGATGAAGCCCTGCCCCCGCTGGACTTCGACACCGCCCTGGTGCCGACGCCGGGCGTGGTGTGCAAGCGGGCGACGCTGATCCATCGCATCGCCCCCACGCTCGAGGCGAAGCTCGCCCCGTTCGGCCTCGTCGTCACCGCGGATGTGCGCGGGACCGAGACGGTGCCGCTGGCTCAGCAGCTACCGGCACGCCAAGCGCTGCGCACCAGGCTGCGTCTACGCGCGGCGACCTCCGCGCAGGACACCACGTTCCTGGCGGGCCTGCCCCTGGATCTGGCGACACCCCACCTGGTGATGGTGCCGCGTGAACTGAAGGAGACCGCCTGATGGGTGATACCCGCAAGAACCTGCTCTCCCGCCTTCCGGGCCAGGCGAGCCCCGCCAGCGCCGACTCACCGACCAGTCCCGCCCCGTCGGGACTGGTGGTCAGCGACGTCGAGGCGAGGATGCTGGCCACGGCGGGCTCGGAGGCCCGCTTCGGGCATCAGCGCCGGGCGTGGCTGGAGAAGATGCGCCGGCGGCTGCGGCCGGGGGCGCGGGGCTGGATGGCTCCCCACGCGGGCCGCGTCGCCCGCGTGGAGCCGAGCATCGAGATGCGGGCGACGACGACGCAGGCCTGCGGGTACTGGCCGTTCACGGCCGGTGCCCCGTTGCCGACGATCGGCGTCCCGCTGGGGCGGCATCTGCTGTCGGGCGCGACAGTGTGCGCGGACCCCATGTGCTACTTCCTCGCCGGCCTGGTCAACTTCCCCTCGATGTTCGTCCTCGGGCGTCCGGGTCTGGGGAAATCGACCCTCATCCGACGGATCGTGACGGTCCTGTCCGCGTGGGGCTTCACGCCGATGATCCTGGGGGATCTGAAGCCCGACTACGTCGACCTCATCGAGGCGCTGGACGGTGTCGTCATCCGTATCGGCCGCGGCATGGACCGGATCAACCCGCTGGACTGGGGCCCGTTGTGGGACCAGATCCAGCAGCTGCCCGAGAAGAAGCGCCGCATCACCCTCGAGGAGCTGCGCGGGCGCCGGCTCTCGCTGATCACGGGCCTGGCCGCGCAGGGCGCGAACCGGGAGCTGCGGGCCGTGGAGAAGAACATCCTCGCGCGGGCGCTGCGGATCACCGACACCCAGGTCGAGGGCCGGATGGCCGTGATCAGCGATCTGCTCGCGGTGATCGACTCCGCCCCGGACGAGCTGCGCCGGATCGCGCAGACCGGGACGGACGAGACCAAGTACATCGAGCGGGTCCAGGAGCTCGTCGATGCCCTGCGCATGTTCGAAGCCGGCGGACCGTTCGGCGACCTCTTCGACGGGCAGACCACCGCGCCGATCCAGCTGGATGTGCCCCTGTGCTTCGACCTGTCGTCACTGGAGAGTGATGAGGCCGGCGGGACGGGCCTCGAGGCGGCCGTGCAGCTGGTGTGCTGGTCCGCGGGCTCCTCGGCGGTCTCGGCCGCGAAGCACCTCGCGGAGGCGGGGCTGGCCCCGCAGCGGCACTACTTCCTGGTCATGGATGAGCTGTGGCGCATCCTGCGCGCCGGGGCGTTCATGATCGACTTCATCGATGCCCTGACGCGGCTGAACCGGCAGCGCGGGCTGGGTCAGGCCATGGCCACGCACACCATGGACGACCTCGACATGGGCGAGGAGAAGCTCACCAAGCGCGCCTGGGGCTTCGTGTCCCGCTCAGCCCTGGTCTACCTCGGCGGGCTGGCCACCGGCGAGATGGGCAACCTCGCCACCGTCTTCGAGCTGTCCCAAAAGGAGACCTCGCTGATCACGGACTGGGCCTCCGATGCCGAGGTCGACCCGGTGACCGAGAAGACCGCCGCCCCGCCCGGGCGCGGGAAGTTCCTGCTCAAGATCGGGAAGCGCCCCGGGACCCCGTTCGCGGTCGACCTGACGGACGTGGAGCGCGACGTGAACGACACCAACCGGGCCTGGGCGGATGTCACCGCCCGCCTGGAGGAGCAGGCAGCGTCGCTGCAATGGACCCCCGCCGAGGAAGTCCACCAACTTGCCGACACCAGCGCCTGATCGAGGGGGAGGACGATGTCGAGGTTGCAGTCCAATCGCCGCCAGGACGGCCCCAGCCCCGCCGCGTGGGTCGCCATCGGCGCCCTCAGCGTGCTCGGGCTGATCGGCGTGGTCATCCTGGGGGCGTGGCGCATCGGCGTCACCGCCTCCGGGGGCGCCACCCAGGGCTGGACGACGACCGCCACCGTGGTCACCCTCGCGGGCGTGCTGATGGTGCTCGCGCTGGCGGCGGTGGTGGGGTGGGCGGTGACCCGGGCGCAGAAGGGCGCCACCCGCGTCGATGCCGCCGCGCGGTACCTGGGCAACCGCAACAAGCGCGACCTCGAGGGCCTGACCGAAGCCTCGGCCCAGGCCGTCGCCGAGCGGCTCGGCGCCAGCGGGAACGGTCCGGGCGTGCCGCTCGGCACCCCCGTGGGCCACACCGAGGCCCTCTACTCCACGTGGGAGCAGGTGCGGATCGCGGTCATGGGTCCCCGCGCCGGCAAGACCAGCTCGGTGTGCGTGCGGGAGCTGCTGGAGTCCAAGGGCCCCGCGATCGCGACCAGCAACAAGCGCGACCTCGTGGACCTCACGCGCGGCCCCCGCTCGGAGATCGGCCTGGTGCGCGTCCACGACCTCCAGGGCCTGATCGGGGAGAAGCCCACGTGGTGGTGGAATCCGCTGAGCTACGCCTCGAGCGTCGACCGTGCCGATGAACTGGCCGATGTGTTCATCGCCGCCGTGACCGACGCCGGCTCGAAGCAGGACGCGTACTTCACCGGCGCCGCGAAGAAGACCCTCTCGGCGATGCTGCTGGCCGCGCACGTCGGCGGCGACAGGATCTCGATCATCCTGGAGTGGCTGGCGAACCCCGACCTGGGCGGTCCCGTGGAGCGCCTCGCGGCCGAGGGCTACATGGCCGTGGCCACCACCCTGCAGGGCCAGATCGATCTCACCCCCAAGCAGCGCGACGGCGTGTTCGGCACCGCTCTGGAGTGGGTCGGGTTCCTCCGCAACGAGCAGGTGCTGCGCTGGGCCGAGCAGCAGGGACCCGATGACCAGCGTCCCCAGTTCGACCCCGAAGCGTTTGCCCGCTCCACCGACACCCTGTATCTGATCTCGAAGGAGGGCGCCGGCACCGCCCGGGCCCTCACCGGGGCCCTCACGATGGCGGTGCTCGACGCCGCCGACAAGGTCGGCTCCGTCTCGCCAGGGATGCGGCTCCCGCGGCCGATGTGCGCGGTCCTCGACGAGGCCGCGAACGTGACCCGGCTGCGGCAGCTGCCGGACCTGTTCTCCTTCTACGGCTCCCGCGGCATCATCCTTTCGGTCTTCCTGCAGTCCTGGTCTCAGGGCGTGGAAGCCTGGGGGGAGAACGGCATGAAGAAGATGTGGTCAGCCGCGAACGTGCGCCTGGTCGGGGCCGGCATCGCCGAGGAAGGGTTCCTCCGCCAGGTCGCGGATCTGGTCGGCACCACGGAGCTCGTGCGGACCTCCACGTCGGTCGGCAAGGGTCAGCGCTCCACCTCCCGCTCCACGCAGCGCGAGCGAATCCTCGAGGTCTCGGAGATCTCCGAGCTCCCCAGCGGACGCGCCCTGCTGTTCACCTCGGGCTCGCGAGCGATCCTGCTGCGACTGGTGCCATGGTGGGAGATGCCCTACGCAGACGCCGTCCAGGCGTCGAAGGAGTACTACGAGGGCCTGGCGGTGAGCGCATGAGCGAGAACGCAGCGCCTGCCCAGGGTGAGGAGTCCGCAGAGGACATCGAGCTCTGGTATCCCAACGTGGACCGGTTCCTGCACGAGTTCCTGCTGCCATCGTGGCGGCACACGACCACCGCGAAGTGGTGCCGGAAGTGGTACCTGCACGCCGAGGCCGTCTCCCGACTCGACGCCCTCTGGCGCGCCTACGAGACACTACGTGTCGGCGATCCCACCGGCATGGCCGTGTGGTGGCGCGACTTCGCCGACCCCACAATGGCGGCGCTGACCAGCGACTCCGGCACCTTCGCAGGGTGTAACTTCCGCCAGGACCAGCACCGCCCGATGCCTCAGTGGGTGGCCGATCATGCGCCGGACGTGACCGTTCCTGACGAGGGCGTGCTTCGACCCAAGGCCAACGCCGACATCCTCGGCTGATCGGCTTGTACGGAGGAGACCGCGACCTCCGGCCAAGAGCCCGCGTCTACGACTCTCTCGGAATGCTTACTCCGATAGAGTCCATACGGCTCCATTAAGGATCCTCCTGAGAGACCGCACCGCAAAGTAGCGGCCGTGAACCTGGGCACCGACTGCCCACAGATTCGAGAGAATTAACTGCATGTCGTTCCAGACTCCACGCAGCATCGAAGAGATGCTCACAGCCATCCACAAGCGCGAGTACCTGATGCCTGCTATCCAGCGAGAGTTTGTCTGGGGCGCGGACCAGATCACAAGGCTCGTCGACAGCCTCATGCGCGGGTACCCCGTCGGCTCGTTCCTGCTCTGGGACGTGCAGCCTGAGACCGCCCAGTCGTACACCTTCTACGAGTTCCTGACGAGCTATCACGAGCGCGACAATCCCTACGCGGACAAGGCTACGGTCCCAGCAGGAAGCGGCACCACGGCGGTCCTGGATGGACAACAACGCCTCACCTCCCTAAATATTGCCCTGTATGGCAGTTTCGCCGAGAAGCGAAAGTACGCTTGGTGGAACAGCGCTGACGCATTCCCTGTCAAGCGGCTGCACCTCAACCTGGTTAACGAACCCGATAATGAAGAGCTCGGACTGAAGTACGACCTTCGGTTCCTTACCGACAAGGAAGCCGCAGCCCAGGATGACCAGGAAGACAAATGGTTCCGAGTCGGAGCGGTGCTCGGCCTTGCGAACGCTGGGCCAGCAATCATGCAGGAGTTGGCTCGCCGGAACATCGCCGGGTCAGCCGATGCCTTTCAGCGGCTCTACGACCTCTATGAGGCAATTCGCGTCCTGAAGCCCATGAACTACTTCCTGGTAACCGATCAAGATGCCGATAAGGTCTTGGAAATTTTCGTGCGCGTCAATAGCGGTGGCACCACACTGTCGTATTCCGACCTGCTACTTTCGATGGCGACGAATCAGTGGCGAGATCTCGACGCGCGCGAGGAAGTTCGATCGCTGGTATCCGAGCTCAACACCAACGCAGGACGCCAGTTCTCGTTCTCAAAAGACATGGTGCTGAAAGCAGCGTTGACGATCGCTGACGTAGACGTGCGGTTCAAGGTCACCAACTTCACACAGGTCAACATGGCAAAGGTCGAGGAAGCGTGGCCGCTAATCAAGGTCTCGCTACTCCGAGCAGCAACCCTGCTTCAGCAGTTCGGCTACAACGGACGAAACCTGACCGCTACCAGCGTGATCGTTCCACTGGCCTACTACCTCCATCTACGCGGCGCGACAGACTCCTATCTCGACTCGACGGCGAACGCCGCCGACCGGCTCGCGCTTCAACGTTGGGTTACTCGCTCGCTCATCAAACGAGGAACTTGGGGATCCGGGCTCGACACACTGCTGTCCCGCATCCGTGACGTGTTGCGGACCAACGGCAATGCGGACTTCCCCGTCGCCTCCGTCGAGGACGCGATGGCGGCGGCCGGCAAGAACTTAACCTTCGACAACGCCGAAATCGACGAGTTGCTCAACCTCAAGTACGCCGGGCAGCGAACCTTTTCAGTCCTGTCTGTGCTGTACCCCGGCCTCGACCTCGGCAAGAAGTTCCATGAAGACCACATCTTCCCGAAGTCGCGATTCACCAAGAAGAAGCTCACCGAGGCGGGAGTTCCAGCCGAACAAATCGAAGACTATCTCGGCGCAGTGAACCTCCTGCCCAATCTTCAGCTCCTGGCTGGCACGGCAAACATCGAGAAGCAGGACATGCTTCCCTCAGAGTGGATCGCGACCGCTTTCCCGAACGAGGCGAAGCGTGCAACGTACGTCTCTGAGAACGACCTCGACGGTCTTCCACTCGCCCTGACGGAGTTCTCCGGCTTCTTCGAGAGTCGCAAGCAGCGTATCCGCGTCCGTCTCATCGCAGCGCTCGGCGCCACGCCGATGCCAGTCCAAGCCGACCGCGAATAAATAAGCTCTCCAGGGTGCGCTCGCACAACGCATGCAGGGGCTGGATGCGCCCTTCGTAGCAGTCTTCGCAGCATCGGCTACTTCTCGCCGTTCGGCGTCGGTGGCCTGCCGTTTGTCCACGCGGTCTGAGGCGCGCGGGTTCTCGCCGTGCCCAGACAGTGCGACGTCGCGGTCGGTCTCGGCAGCTCCGCCAGCAGCCGCACACTCGTCCGACTCAGCTTGAAGTTGCTCGTGTGCCGACCGTCGGGGACGCTCCTCCCGCAGGCACGGTCTGCGTCGGCGTCGCCGCGCTGACTGTCGACGCAGTGCTCGTAGCGGTAGACCGCGACTCGCACCTCCCCGGCCTCGTCCAAGTCGGCCTCGAGCCGCTGGCTCGCCCGGCCCTCGCCGCTGAGCTGGACAGTGCTGGCCCACTCCTGCGCAGCCTCGTCGCGCGCCGCTTCTTACTGCGGCGACTCCGAAGAGCCATCCCGAAGACGATCAACGCTTGTTCGCAGCGCAGACAGATACTCGATGGCCTGTTCGCGGTCGCTGGCGCGCTCTTCTTCGCTCAGTTTGGCGTACGGAGTCTCGATCTGGCGTTGCCATCGTTGCACTAAGTGGGCGGGCATCAACAGGCTTCCATCGGGTTGACGTGAGCATTGATTATGCAAGTAGCTTTGCCAATGGGCCCAACGCTCATGCTCGACAGCAGCAAGCGCTTCGAGAACCTCCGGGGAGTCAAGGAAGTCCATCACAGGCGATCCTGCTTGACGAGGTTCCAATAGTGCTGCCCGAGCGAGGTTAACTCACAAGCAGTGCTATTCATCGCGGCGAAGTACATATGTTCAGCACCCACCGGCTGAACAAGGTTAACGTCGCGGTAGTGCTGCAGGACTTTGAAGGTGGCAACATGGCTTGGATCGGGGTTGACAATGCTCGGATCCTGGCTTTGCTCAGCCGAGCGGTCGAATTCATAGGATGGATCGAGGGCGAAGCGGTGCTGAGGATTGGGGAAGAGCGCGGTAAGCTGACGCAGCTCGGCCAGCGGAATCGGCGGCTGCGTCCGACGCAGAGAGACGAATCGCTGCACATTTGTCTTGAAGACAGGGCGCTGGTCCCAGCTGCCGAGGGACTGATCGATATGCGCATAGACGCTTCCGGGAGTTATCTCTCCAATAAGATTGGCGGCGGCCCCTTTGAGTGCGTCGACCATAAGCCCCGTGAAGACACCCGAGCCGGCACGCTCGAGCGCCGCCTGCTGTGGCGTTGAGGCCGCTAGGATCGTGACGCCGTCGTGGATATTAGCCTGCTGCTCGCGGTCGCCGGGACCGGCAGCCGCCGACCCGCTATGGCAACTATCCAAGATGATAATCTTGTTTGTAGCTGGCGAACTATTGGCCATAGCCATTACTTCCTGTAACGCCAGGCCATCGTCGCCATCTTCGGCGTCGCTGGCGCATAGAAAACCGCCGGTCTCGTCCAGGTAGCCGTGGCCCGAGAAATAGAGCAGAGCAATTTCGTTGGGGTCTTTAAAGAGATCGACCACAGCGCGTCGAAGTTTGGCACGATTTACTGGCTCGCTGGCGTCACGACTAATAAGCAAACGTGGAGAGTCGAAATTGCGGGTGTCGTCGAAGTTCCTTTCGAGCACCGCATTGACGGCTCTTGCATCATTGACGCAGCCGCCCAGGTTTCTTAAGTGCTGGTAAAAGTCAATCCCAACAACTAGCGCTTTCCTGGTTGTCGAGCTCATAGGGAGTCGATGAAGTCGCTGATGTTCTTGTCACTCCAGGCCACTGTGGAAACACCCTGGAGCAGTGTGCGGTCGTCAGAGTACGCCCAGATGCCCCTGATGGGCTTGCCCTCCTCCTTGGCGCAAGCGATCTCCCACTTCTGACCCGAGGAGGCTAGCGAGTTCCTGCTAGCGAGCACGATCACCCCGTCGGAGCGCTTGATACGAGTCCGCACTCGAGCCTTCCACTCGTGGTCATAGGGCTGCTTGACCGACATGTCAACGAACTCGTAGGGAGCTCGCGGCGACAGTGACTGGCCCTTTAGGAAGTCACGCTGCCGTTCGTCCTCGATGGCGAAAGCTACGAAGACAGTCTTTCGATCGGGCATACCTGCGCTCCTCGTTGGTCTATGAACTGTGTCACTCTTACTGTAGTCTCCAGCGCCCACATCCGAGCGCTCGGTGGCGTCGCCAAGCCCGGCGCGCTTCCGAGCGAGGCACCGGATGCCCGCTAGCATCCGCACGACGATCACTCAAACCGAACTACGGGAGGAAGCCATGGCCAGAGTCAGAGAGCCCCACGATCCGCGCCGGACGACTGAAGCCGACATGAGTCAATTGGAGGAGAAGGGAGCACTGAGCTCCTCTTACGCTGATGAATACGAGAGCCACTCTGGCGGCAGAACCACCAACCAGCTACTCGACTCCGACGACGAGTGATCCTCGACAGCGCCTCCGCTGTACTCGGGTTCTTTCTGCTCCTGGCCCCGGGGCTAGTCTGGGAACGGCAGCAGGCGAGACACAGCCCCCCGGTTAAAGAATCGGCCTTTTACGAGGCCTCTCGCACTATCCTTGCTTCCTCGTTAGCCACGGTCACGGCGGCCGCACTGTTGAGTCCGTGGTGGTGGACGCTGTATAAGCGCGCTGCCGCCAGCGAACAGCTCTTGGCAGACAGCGTCGGCGCAGTTCCTTACTTCGGAGCTGCACTAGTCACCAGCGTACTGGCCTGCGTCCTCACTCTTCTGGCTGCCTGGTGGAGGTGGCGCAAGGCTCGACCGTCCATCCACGGAGTGCCAGTCTGGCATCGCGTTTTTGTGGAATGGCGAGGGGATGACGACCTACCTCCAGTGGTGATCGTTGAACTAACCGACGGAACCGCCTGGAAGGGGAGGTTCGCTGCATTCGATACTGGCCCGGAAGACAGTCAACGGGATCTCGCGCTGCGGTCCCCCCTCTTGCGGCGGCGTCCCGGCGAGAAAACATTCACCCGGTTGAACGAGGACTGGGAGCACATCGTGCTGTCTCAACCTCAAATCTGCTCGATCAGAGTCGCATATCCTAAACCCGATCTTCCCCCAAATATACCGACCGCCCCGCAGGGCATACCGGGCGCATAGCGTCGAGTTCCGACTGAGCTAATAATCCGAGGCCTCGTCGAACAGCTCGATGGCGGTGCTCAGCGTCCACGTTCGTTGATGTGCTCGCTGCTTTGCTGGCGTTTCGCCTTGACGTGTCGACCACTCCGTTGACGGTTGCGCTGGTTGGCCAGCTGCTCGCGTAGGGGCTCGTTCCGTCCCCCCTGCGCGACCGTGGCGGCCTCGGTTGCTTCGCGCTGTTCGGCATCGACGACCCTTCGCGTTTCCGCGAGGTCTGGGTCGTGGGGGTGTTCGCCTCGCCCGAACAGGGCGCTCTCGCGGTCGGCCTCGGCCGCTGCGGCGGCATCCTCATGCTCGTCGGCGTCGGTGTGGAGCCGCTCCTGCTCGTGACCGTCAGCGGCGCCAGCGCGGGCACGGTCCGTGTCCGCTTCTCCTCGCTCTCGGTCGGCGCGGTCCTCGTGGCGGTAGGCCGCGAGTCGTGCCTTCTCGGCCTCGTCAAGGTTGGCCTCGAGCCACTGGCTCGCCCGGTCCTCGCCGCTGACCTGCAAGATGTTGGCCCACTTCTGCGCGGTCTCGTCGCGCGCCGCGACCAACCGCGCCTGGGACGGCGACAGGTCAGCGCCCTGCGGAACGGGCGTCAGCTCGATCTCGTCCGCGCTGACGTGCGCGTCCACGAACGCGGCGACGTCTCCGTGTCGGGCCTCGAGCTGCCGGCCCAGGGAGTCGCGCGTGTGGCGGGCGTGCTCGTCCTGTTCGGCGTACGCCTCGGCGTACACGTAGGCGATCGCGACATCGCGGTCGCTGGCCTTCTCGACCCACTGAGGGTCGCGGGCCGGTGCGATGAGAGCCCGCATCGCCTCGCGCTGCGCGCTCTCGCGGTCCGCGAGAGCCTGGGCACCTTCTCGGTAGCCCTCGGCGGCGCGGCGGGATCGTTCTTCCTGTCGGCGGTGCATCTGCTCCAGTGCTCGCATCACCACGGTGCTGGTGGCGCGTACGACCCTGGCGCTGTCTCCGAACAGCTCGTCTTCGACGTCCGGTGCCATGACTGCCTCCTACCTCTCGTATCCCTCGTCCCGGCGGGCGGGGGTCTGTCGCGCCCGGTGAGGACGCGAAGCTGCGGTGGCGCGCGGCGCGGGTGCCGGCGGGTTCTGGCTGCGCAGGACCTGGACGGTCTCGGGAGAGAGGATTGTGTAGTCGATCTGCTCGCGGGCAGGGCCGGGCCGCACGGCACCGGTCACGCGCATGACCTCCGCAAGCTCCGGGTCAACCGTGGCGAGGTGCTGCTCGTCGCGCTGGTAGCGGATCAGGCCGGCCTGGATGTTGAGCGGGACCACGGCGCGCTCGTAGAGCTCGCGGGCCTGCCGGGCCTCGCGGTCAGCGGCGGCGCTGCTGGCCACTGCTTCCGCCAGGCGCATCAGCTGCATGAGCACGGCCAGCTGGGCCACGGTGTCGTTCTTTGACGCGGCGGCCGTGGCCGTGCCCAGAGTCGTGGCGACCTCCGCGAGGCTCTCACGCGCGCTGCTGCGACGCGGCTGCGCGGCCTTGGCCAGCGCGTCCGACGCCTTCGCGAGGTGACCCGAGTGGGCCCCGTTGACCTCGACAGCCCAGGCGCCCAGCAGGTTCGACGCGTCCGCGGCGACGCGGCGCCAACGGATCTCGCTGTGCTCGCGGGTCAGGGTGACACGGACCCGCTTGATCTCGTCCTCCACGGGAAGGCGCAGCGCTCCGGCGCCCTGCTTGCTGCGGGCGCTCTCGCGCCACACCGACACCGCATCCATCTGGTCCTCGAACGTCCAACCCTTCGCCGCACGGAGAGCGGGCAGGCTGAGGTTCTTATCCAGGTGCTTCGAGGGGGAGAACCAGATCGCGGCGCCCGCATCGGCCAGCGCAGCCTTGTAGCCGGTGACCTTGACCAGGCCACCTTCGGCGTAGCGGGGGAGGAGGATCACGCCGGCGGCGCGTGCTGCGCGCACGTACTCGGCCTCGCTGCGGGCGTGCCAGGCGGCGCCGGCCAGGCGCCGGCGCACCACGAGGCGGTCGGCGTCGCGCTTCTCCCGCTGGGCCCGCTCGAGCTCGGCGCGGGAGATGTTCCCGACCCCGGAGTAGACGCCGTCCTCGAACGCGGCCTCCAGGCCGAGGCTCGCGGCGATCCGGGCGCCCGCCCGGGCGGTGCGCAGCTTGGAGCGGTTGATGTCGGCCCGGGTGCCGTCCTCGCGCACCAGGTTCACGGCGATGTGGATGTGGTCGTTGCCGCCCTTGGAGTCGCCGTGGTTGATGGCCATCCACGCGCAGTCCGCTCCCTGCGGGGAGTCGATGAAGCCCATCTCGCGCACGAAGTCGCGCGCCGCCTGCGCCCACTGCTCATCGCTTAGCGCGCCGTCCTTCGGGCCCAGGGAGAGCGTGGCGTGGAAGACGCGATCGGCGCGGGCCACACCCCGCAGCGCCTCGTCTTCCGCCGGGGTCAGCGGCAGTCCCTTCTCGCGGCGGACCTGCCGCCAGGCCCCATCGAACTCCCGCGCGACCGCGGAGCGGGCCTCCGCATCCTCGGCGAGATTGAGCACGTTGGCCATCGCCAGGAGCTGCGGCGAGCCGGCCAGCATCCGCTGGTCGGTGTGCTCGTTCGAGCGGCCCGGCCCGTAGAGGTAGGCCACCAGCGACGCGGGCGTGGACCCGATCGCGAGCTGCTTAGCCAGCATCGCCATCCCCGCTTCCGACCGCGACCGCATCGACCCGGGCGATCACCGCCCGCACCTCCGCCAACGCACGCTCCACCTCCGCCGCCTCCACGGGGTTCTCGCCGGTGAGGGCGAAGGAGTTGGCCTGATGGGCGAGCTGGTTGACGTTGTTCGCCACGTTCGCCAGCACCAGCCGCGCTGCCGAGAGATCCTCCCGCAGCCGCTCATACCGCGCCGCTGCATCGACGCCACCGGTCAGCACGGCCCGCATCAGCACGGCCTGCTTCGACACACCCTGCGCGCGAGCGAGGGACTCCAGCAGCGCCAGCTCCGAACCGGTCACCTTCAACACCACCCGATGCTCCCGCGGCTCAGCGGTGTTCGCCCGGCGCCGACCCCGCCGCGCCACTGCGAACGCATCCTCCGCCACCGCGAACCCCTCCCTGCCCTAGTGCAACGACCACGCCACCTCGTGCGTGGATCCCCACCAGTCTGGGCACCCCTGGCGCTACGCGCAAGGGCGAGTACGGCTTAGGGCACCTAAGCCTCCATCTTGCTCCGGCTTCACCGGCCCGCTGGGGGCTTGTCGGTGTCAGTGCGCCCGGGTAGCGTGATGGCATGAATGAGGCACGTCACATAACCGAGCAGGGTGAGCACCCGATCGACGAGAAGGTGCTGTCGCTGATGGATCGCCGTCTCGAGACGGCGCGGCAGCTGGCCGACAGCGCAACCGAACTCTCGGCGGCACGAGCGCGTGTAGAGGAGGCGCAGCGCGCGTACGTCGAGTCGTTCCGTCAGGCCGAGAAAGCCGGCTGGGACAAGAAGGAACTGACCGGGCACCTCAACTTCGAGGAGCCCGGCAAGGCGCCCCGAAAGCGAGCAGCAACGCGGAAGCCCGCAACAGCGGCACAGACCACCACGGGCGGCACGTCGGGCGCAGGCGATGGGGACGCGGCGGGCTCGCCGTCTTCCTGATGCCCAATCGTTCGTGTCCCGTACCTCCGGTCAAGGGCGCTGCGCGTCGCTCCGCGATGGCGCTACGCGCCACCCTTGACTCTCCGGCACGGGACACGAAGGGCGGCATCTATCAGGAAGAAGGCCGCAGAAAAAGCGGCACCGAACGAAGGGAACGATCATGACCGAGCCGACCAGCACCGAACACGTCACCGAGGCTGAGCGCTATCTCAGCGCCACCTACTACGAAGCCCGGTGGGTCGAGCAGACCGCCGAGACCCGGGCCCTGCTGAGGCACGGGCAGGTCGACGAGATCCGGGCTCTAATCGAGGAGATCGACGAGAACCTCCGCGACTTCGACGAGGGCGGGTACCCGCCCGACAGCGACGAGCTGTACGGCATCTACACCGACGCCATCACCCGCGCCGCCATCCCCTACGGCGAACCACCGATCAGCGTCGACGAGGTCGCCCGGCAGCTCCGCAACGTCGGCCACGACGTCCCCACCATCGACCTCGCCACCCTCGGCGACCGCACCGGCATCACGCCGCTACAGCGCGACTGGGTCACCACCCAGCTCGACGACGAGAACAGTACGGCGGCGCCGGCCTTGCACGACGTCGCCGCAGCGCGACTCAGCGTGCGGCGGGCGATCGCCAGCATCACCGAGGACAACACCTCCGCGCAGGCCCACCTGCACGCCGCGAACCAGGCGCTCTCCGAGGCCGTCGAGACAATGCGCCCCGAACAGGCCCACCCGGGTGTCACCGCGGCCCAGGAATCCGTCCAGCAAGCCAGTGAACGAGTCGCCGCGGTCGCGGAGACCGTCACCAAGGTCGACGTCGAAGTCACCCTCTACTCCACCCCCGACTGCATGGGCTGCGCGGCCACCAAGCGCACCCTCGACAAGGCCGGCGTCGAGTACGAAGAGATCAACCTCGCCGAGCACCCCGACCTCGTCCAGCAGTTCAAGCGTCAAGGCCTCGCCCAAGCCCCCATCGTGGAGACCAAGGACGGGGAACGCTGGGCCGGTTTCAACCCCCAGAAGATGCGCGAGCACGGCCTGGACTACCGCTCCCGCCAACAGCGCAGCCACGACTCCGGGCGCGACACCAGCCACGGCCGCTGACCCTGGATCGCCGCCTCCCTCACCAGGTGCGCTGTGTTCCTGCCGTCGGAGGACTTTCTGCGGTGCCCGCCGTGAGCGGCACCTCGGCGGACGTCAGAACTCCAACGTGTTGATGAGGGGCGCGAGGATGACGCTGCCGAGGATGTCAGCAACTCCGAGCATCAGGTATGCGGATCCGAGGGCGGCGCCGACAGCTGCGGCTGGGGAGAGCTTGCCCCTGGCGTGAAGACCGATGAACCCGAACACGGTGGCGATGAGCGCGAGGATCGCCGGCGGGATCCGGCTGACCAGCATCCAGGTGCCGATGGGGACGTCGTAGTACTGATGGAAAAACGGCATGGTGTGCATGAGCGCCTGAGAGGTGGCCCAGACCACCATAAGCACCAAACCAGCGAGGAGCGATACAAGGCCAAACGGGTTCTCTAGGCGGGCATCGGTACTCGTGGTCGAGTCCATGGAGTCTCCTCGGGGCGGCTGTAGTGATCCCGGTGGTGCGTCACGCCCCGGTAGTAGCGCACGCTAGCGGGCCGCGGCCGCCCGCGGGCCGCCGTAACCATTCGGTACCGCGAGTGGACCGCGACGATCTTCCACAAGGGGTACAAGCGAACGACCGCCGTGCAGGCGCACAGCGAAGAGCGCGTCAAGGAGATGTGCGTAGCGCGCAGGGTCACCACCACGTTCGAGAGCCCCTCCGGTAAGGCGGCGCCGTCGTCATCGACCGCCGCCTGAGCTCCATTCACCGTTCCGCCTGCGTGCCCGCCGCAGCGCCGGATGGCCCCTGTCCAGGTCCGCGATAGCGCGATGCTGGCGCGCTCGTGTCACACCCCAAGAGCGACAGGGCGCGAAGTCCCGTCAGCCGCTGGCGAAGGCATGCCCACCGTGCGTAGCGTTGCAGGGATCGGATCTGACGGGGCGAGGCCGGTGTACCAGCTCGGCAGCACGCGCAACAACGACGTGACCAGAGCGTTTTCGTCGGCCTCCGCGCCGCCATGGACGTCCTGTCCCGCCAGGACGAACCAGTCGACGATCACCTGCATCGTCCCACCGGCGAAGAACTGCGCCGTCCGCGCGATATCCACATCGGCAGGCAGGTCCTTCCCCATCTGGCGCAGGGCTTCTTCGTGGAGACGTGCGCACGTCTGCACGACGCCCACATAGGCACGATGGCGAACCTTCCAGTTCAGCGACCCTCGGAGAAAGGCCTGGTGAACGCACGCATACGCGGCCATGCTCGCCGCGGTGGCGTGCACGATCTCCTGGGCGGATCGGCCTGCGGCGGCAAGCGCGGCTACCCGCGCCTCCTGCCCCTCGAACATCTCGTCGAGCATTTCCCCCAGCAGGTCCTCGATATCCTCATAGTGGGTATAGAAGGCGGAGCGGCTGACACGGGCGAGCCGGACCAGGTCGTTGACGGTGACCTTGTCCCCAGCAGCACACAGGTTACGAGCAGCCGCGAAAAGCGCGGCTTTCGTCCGTGCGGGGCGAGGGTCCGGCGCACGGCCGCCAGAGGTAGACATCGCGCCAGCCTAAGGCCACATCAGGCCGACGGCGAGGGACTACTCACCCTGGAGCCCCATCGGCGCCGCGATGCGGATTCTTCGAAGCCCGTACCTATAGGATCGCGGCGACATCTCGATCAATTGAGGGGTAAACAATGGCGCGCAAGACCAAGATCATCCTTACCGATGACGTTGATGGTTCGGAGGCAACCGGCACGGTGAGTTTCGCTCTCGACGGTGTCGCCTACGAGATCGACCTGAACGACGACAACGCCCAGCAGCTGCGCGACCAGCTCGGTGAATGGGCCAGCAAGGCCCGCCGCGTCGGCGGCCGCCGCACCACCGGCACCCGCAGCGCGGGCTCCTCGAACGACGCCGCGAAGATCCGTACGTGGGCCCGGGAGAACGGCTACGAGGTCAGCGAACGAGGCCGCGTCCCCCAGGAAATCCGCGAGGCGTACAACGCCGCGCACTGACAACCGAGCACGCCGGCACTCCCCGGCATCAGCAGGGGCCCCCTCCCGGAAGGGGGCCCCTGTTCATATAGGGGGCACATCGCGACCGTGCTGGTCTATCGCTCATATCCCTCGGGCCGGGGCTGTGCACGTCGACGCCGAGGAGCCGGCCCTCCGAAAGCGGCCTGGTGGGCCTGCGCGGCCTCGCGGTCGATGAGCGAGCTTCCCGCCCGCACGCGCGCCACGTCCGTGGTCACCACCGCCGGCGCACCCACCGACTCCGTGCGGAACACCCGGTACCGGACCACGGCTCCCACCTCCTGGGCCAGCTGCTCGGCCGCGACCACTGACCGGCTGCGCCCCTGCGGGCCATCGAACATCGCGCGGGCGTAGTCACTGGGCACCCAGCGCCCGCCCAGGAGATCGCCCTTGCCCGCGAGGGTGTCGACGTACGCCTCCCGCCATCGCGACCGGATCCGATGCTCGGACACCTCGAACGGCACATCGACCGCCACCACCTCCACGCCGTACCCGGCACTCTCGAGCTGGCGCCCGACCGCGATCGCGTGTTCACGCTGGGACAGCACGCCGTCGATCACCACCGGGTACCCGCGCTCGAGCGCTTCCTCCCGCAGCACGTCAGCGATCTGCACGGCCTCCACATGCACCAGTGCGGACAGTTCCAGCGTGAAGAACCGCTCTCCGCGCGCTTCGAGCTCGCGCACCGCAGCGGGCTTCAAGAACTCCTCCAGCGACCCATCCCTCTCGGCCTGGCGCAGCAGGAACCGTTTGATCTCATCCGGGTCGATCAGCACATGACCGGCGACCTCGTCGGCAAGCTCCCCCTGACGCAGAGTGCTCTTGCCGGCCCCGGGTGGGCCAGCTATCACCATCGCGTGCCGGCTCTGGCCCGGCGCTACCCTCGACAAGCACTCCTCCACGTACTGCGCGTGCAGCCGGTCGCGGGCGGCTCGAGGAACCCCGGGGGAGTGGAACCAGCGCGGATTGTGGATCGACGCGGACTCGGCGCGGGTTCCCAAGGGCCCATCTCGGCGAGTCAGCTCCCGCACATGGTCGATATGACGATCGATCCAGTCACTCACGAAGCCGGAGCGTTCTTCCGCTCGGCCACCTCGTCGTAGATCGCATCGTCGAGCAGCCCCTCCCGGTGCGCCTTCTGCACCTCACGCCACGACCCCGGACCCGGGCTCGCCACGACATCCTCCAGCCACTCCGGCTCCGGGATCGGCGTGTACTCCCAGCGAGCAAGCTCCTCGATCAGCTGCTCCCGCGTCAGCTGGCCCAGCGAGTAGCGCTGACAGATCTCATACGGGCCAGCGCCCGAAAACCCCGGAACAGCCTCGGGGACCTTCCGGGCCACCTTCAACGACTGACTCAGCGCTGACTGGGAGACACCGAGCACCCGAGCCACCTCCGCCTGAGGACGACCCTCACGGTCCAGATGCTTCAGCGCGCGACGGTAATCCAGCGTCGCGACCTCCACCTGACGCCGACTCACCGCCGCCACCACCAGATCATCCGCCGGCCACTCCAACTGTGCGGTCATCGAAACCACCTCCCATATAAGCCACCTTATAGGCTGGTGGCGGCCATGTCACGACCTCGTCCCCATCGCGCCAGGAGCAGCCGGAGCGATCCCTTCCGTCGGCGCTCCGCACCTAGCCGTCTTGCTGGCTTGCTGGCGTGCTGGCAAGTAGGCGTGCGGCCGATGGGGCGGCGGAGGCCGCCCGGAGGTGCGCGGCGGAGGCTTTGAGGTAGATGCCGGTGGTGGCGATGCTCTCGTGGCCCAGCAGCTGCTGCACCTCGGAGATCGGGACACCGACATCGACCATCGAGACGGCGTAGGTATGGCGCAGGGCGTGAGCGGCTTCGCCCTCGGGCTTGGCGATGCCCGCCCGGACGTAGAGCCGGTTGACGCGATAGGAGATCGTGTCGCGGGTGAGCGCGCGGCCGTCCGGCCGCACCAGCAGGGGAGAGGAGTCGCCCTGGCCCTCGGCGTGCTCGGCGCGCCAGGACAGGTAGGTGTCGATCTGCGCGGCGACCCCTGGATCCAGAGGCACGGTGCGGGCCTTGCGACCCTTGCCGACCACCCGGAGCGAGGGCTCGTCACCGGGCCGGTAGTCGAGCAGTCGCAGCTCGGCGGCCTCGCTGGCGCGCAGTCCGCCAGCGGCCAGGATGACCACGATCGCGACGTCGAGCAGCGGCGCCGCCGGTCGCGCCTGCGGATCTTCCGTGCGCGCTGTCCCCAGCAGGGCGGAGATCTGGCCGTCGGTGAAGGCCACCGGCAGGCGCGCGGGAGCGCGCGGCGCCTGGAGCGCGGCGGTGGGGTCGGCGGAGAGTCTGGACTCGAGCACGAGGTACCGGCACAGGCCGCGCAGCGTCGTCACCAGGCGCCGGCGGGTGGTCGGCGCGAGGCCAGCGTTGTTCATCTCCGCCATCGCGGCCTTGATGACCGGCCCGGTCAGATCCTGCACCTTCACGGGGGCGCCGGTCTGGGCCTCGAGGTAGCGCTGCCACGAGGCGAGGTCGGCGCGGTAGGCCGTAGCCGTCTTAACGCTGATGGTGCGCCCGACGGCGCGACGTTCCGCGATCCAGTCCTGGGCAGCGTCCTCGAAGAGCTCGCTCATCCCGCCACGTTAGGCCGCACAGCTGCCCTCGCTGCGGCGACACTCCGCTCTAGTGCGCATAATCTTGATTATGCGCACTACACGACTGGCCTCCCCACGCAACGCCTCCACCCGCCTACCCACCGCCAGCAGCTCAGGTCGCCGCGGGCTCGTGTCACGATATGAGGCTCAGGTACTGCTTACGGGCGATCATCGAGTGGATGATCTCCTCAGTGCCGTCATCCCAGATCAGCACTACCAGCTCGAGGAGACGGGCATGGGTGTCGAACCCTAGACGTAGCTCCCTCTGCGGCTTCTCCTCATCCAATGGCGCGATGTACACCGCATTGCGGGCCGCGTAGGTGGAGTCCGCGGCGAGGATGCCGTGCTTGAGTGCCGAGGGGCGAACCCTCACGCGGTTGTCCACTCACGAACGGCTCGACGGATCGCTTCTGACCGATTCAGGTGCTCGCGGTCAGCGCGCTGCATGAGCGAGGAGATCTCCTCGTCGGTGAATCGCACCGGCACAACCTGTGCCGGTTGCTCACCGCGAGTGGGCCGTCCGCGCTTGCGCAGCTGCTCCACGTCGTAGCCAGCCTCGGCTTCAGCAACCCAGGCATCGACCTGATCCTCGGGGACCTCATGACCTTGCATCTTCCTCATACCGAATATTGTAATACGCATATCGGCGGCATGGCTAGCCCGGGCCATGTGCGACCTAAGCACGGTGGGCTACACAAGCCGTCGCTCACCCAGGCGCGCGGCGCACCCAGGGGTGCCCGACCTTGCTGCCGGAGGGCAGCTGAGGCAGCCGCTATGGGCAGACTTCAAGGCTGGCACTCTCCGGGGGAGAGTGCTAATCTGCTCGCAGTTGAGTCGAACGGACTCAAGGTTGGTAGGCCACCAATCCCGGAGGTGGCCGCGACAGGAAGGAGACATCATGGCTACCTACGACCCGTTCCGAGAGATGGAGCGTCTCGCGAACAACTTCCTCGACACTGGGCGACGGGGCCCTCGACAGATGCCGATGGACCTGTACCGCGCCGGCGATCATTACGTCCTCTCCGCCGACCTGCCGGGCATCGATCCCGGGTCCGTCGATGTCGACGTCGACGGCCAGCTGCTGACCATTCGCGCCGAGCGAACCCTCGCGACCGATGAACAGGCGCAGTGGATCACTCGCGAGCGCACGGGAGGAACTTTCCTGCGTCAGCTCAGCCTCGGACAGGGACTGGACACCGAGCACATCTCCGCGAGCTACAACAACGGTGTGCTCAGCGTGACGATCCCGATCAGCGAGAAGGCCAAGCCCCGCAAGATCGAGATCACCACGCAGAACGCTCCCCAGCAGATCGAATCCTCAGCGACCTGATCGCTCGATCACCCTCACCGAAGGCCCCCGGCTCCCCGCGAAGCCGGGGGCCTTCCGGCGCTCAGGAAGCCGAACAACCGGAACCGCCGCCCACTCACTCGCAATGACGATCAGCACGGTGCCGAGCTGCGCAAGCAAAGGGTCCGCATAACTTCGAATATGCGCACTTCAATCGGTCCTCATCGTCGCGAGTACGACGACCCATGCAGAGCCGACGAGAAGTTTGCCGCGGACAATGCTCACGGTTACTCCAGCAGACCCCCGGCGTATATTCGCGGGACCGATCGCTCGCTGGCGTGATGGTCAAGTGCGTCGTGCGGAGCTCCTCGGTCATCCACGCAGCCAGAGGACCCCGTGGGCCGGAAGCACAATAGTTCCGGAATACCTTCGTCCTGTCAGCACATCGATTCCGTGCAGGTCGGGAAGTTCGACGGTACCCGCGCTGACGTTCGTGAGGGAGAGGATCTCGTGCGGGGTGCCGCCAGCGCGTCGCAGCGCGAGCACGCGCTCGTCGAGGGGGACGACCTCCTGTGCGGCGAAGGGTGAGAGCGCCGGCTGCTTGCGCCGTGCGTGCAGCATGGCGGTGAGGCCCTCGAAGATGGTGCGGCGCCGCGGTGAGGTGTCGAGCTCCTCGAGGAGCGTCTCGGCGTCGAGGGTCTTCCGGTTGATGCGGCGGGGGATGCCGCTGGCGATCATGCCGTCGATGTCGTGGGTCGAGCCGAACAGCGAGTGGTAGTAGATCGCGGGCACGCCGACCATCGACAGCAGGATGCTGTGGGCCGCCAGCGCTCGGCGTGCGACCTCCGCGTCGTCGGCGCGGCCGGGGTCGGCGAGCATGTCGAGGTAGCTGACGTTGAGCTCGTACGGCGCCTCGCTGCCGTCCGGGCGGGTGACCATGGCGGCGCGGCCGCCGTGGGCGAGCGCCCGCTGGACGAGCATCGTGCGGTCCTCGTCCGTGAGCAGGCCCTCGGTGGGGCGCATCCCGATCCCGTCGTGGCTGGCGAGGAAGTTGAACCAGGTCGCGGAGTCGCCGACCGGGCCGATCTCGGCGGCCCAGCGGCCGAGCACGGAGACGCTGCCGGTGGCGAAGGCGTGCAGCACCAGGGGCGGCAGCGCGAACTGGTAGACCATGTGGGCCTCGTCCGTGCCGTCGCCGAAGTAGCTGATGTTCTCGGCGTGCGGCACGTTGGTCTCGGTGAGCAGCACCGTGCCCGGGGCGACCTCCTCGACCAGGGCCCGCCAGATCTTGATCACGGCGTGGGTCTCCGGCAGGTGCATGCAGCTGGTGCCGGATCGCTTGGCCAGGAAGCCGATGGCGTCGAGGCGGATGGCGGTCGCGCCGCGGTCGAGATAGCCCAGCAGCACATCGGTGAGCTCGAGGAGCACCTCGGGCGTCGCGACGTTCACGTCCACCTGGTCCGGGCCGAAGGTGGTCCAGGCGGTCGTCGTGTTGCCGTCGGCCCGGTCGTACTCGTGGAGCAGCGGGGTGGCGCGCGGGCGCACGACCTGCGTGGTGTCGAAGTCGGGCCCCGGGGAGAGGAAGTAGCCGGCGTAGTGCGGGTCGCCGGCCAGCCAGCCCTGGAACCAGGGGCTCCGGCTGGAGACGTGGTTGGCGACGAAGTCCAGCATCACGCCGCGCTCCTCGGCGAGGGCGCTGACATCGTCCCAGGTGCCCAGGGACTCGTCGATCCGGCGATGGTCGACGACGGCGAAGCCGTCGTCGGAGGTCCAGGGGTACAGCGGCAGCAGGTGCACGTCGGTGAGGGCGTCCCGGACCGTATCGTCCAGGACCTCTCGGAGGGTCGCCAGCGGGGCCTGGCCGGCGCGCTGGATCGCGTCGCCGTAGGTGATGAGGAAGGCGGTGCGCTCGGTGGGCCGCTCCCCCGCAGGCGCCGGCGTGCGGAGGTGCTGAGCCGCCCGGGCGACGAGTCGGTCGGCGACCTCCTGCGCCTGCTCGGGATAGAGCAGGTCGAGGTGGGGGCGAAGCGCAGCGGAGAGTCGGGTGAGGGTCACCGGAGACCTCCCGTCGCCGCGGCGGCCGACGGGGCGCGGCGGTCGTCCGGCGCCTCCAGGAGGTCGCGGACCATCCGGAGGCCGTGATCGTCGAGCTCTGCGAGGCGATCGGAGAAGGAGGCGAGTCCGCCGGCGGAGCGGACGACCTCCGCCCACTGGTCGCGCAGCGCGAAGGAGGGACGGGCGACCAGGCAGTCCGGGTCGTTGATCCACAACCGCCCGTTCTGCCAGTGCCGCGCCTCGAGGGACATCTGCCCGCGCAGTCCGGTGGAGCCGTCCTCGCCGCCCTCGTGGAAGGTGTCCGGGGAGACGCGCATGGCGTCCACCAGGCCGATGCTGGGCAGGAGCGGTGCCCCGCATCCCACCAGGAAGGCGTCGGGGCCGACGGCCTCCCGGATCAGGAGCATGCCCTCGCGGTAGGCCTGGACGCCGTCGAGCGGCCGGTGGCGGGTCCCGGGGATCGCGCCGGCGTAGAGGAAGTCGAGCTTGAAGTAGTCGATGCCCAGGTCGCGCAGGCTGCTGAACACCTCCACGAGGTACTCCTGGACGCCCGGATGCGTCAGGTCCAGTCCGGTCTGGTCCTGTCCCCAGTTGAAGCCGGCGGGGCCGACGAGCCACTCGGGGTGCTCCGTCGCGAGCGTGGTCTCGACGCCGAGGAGGAAGGGGGCCAGCCAGATCCCTGCCCGTCGTCCCCCGGCGCGGATCGTGTCCACGAGGGCGGCGAGGTCGCCGAAGGCGTCGCGCACCCGGGTGCCCTCGCCGGTCCCCGTGGACCAGCCGTCGTCGATCTGCATGACGTCGATCGGCAGGTCGAGCTCGTCGAGCGCTGCCAGGTTCTCCCGCACGTCGTCGGCCGTGAGGTCCTCGAAGTAGCGGTACCAGGTGCACCACACGCGCGGGGCGGCCTCGGGTGCTGCCGCCCCGGTCAGTGCGCGAAGGCGCTCGGCGGTGTCGGAGAAGGCCGTGGCGACGTCGGGAGCGGTCCAGCTCGCCGTCGGCGCCGAGGCGGAGATCCGTGCCGCCACGTCGACGATCCGGGCGTGGAGCGTCGGCACGTCCGCGTCCCGTTCGGGCGGGTTCTCGCCGGTGACGACGTGGAGGGGGAGCCGTCGCCGGGATCGATCACCATCAGGCCCTCGGCCTGGTACGCGTCCTCGGCGAGGTCCGTCCCGGGGCGGAACCGCATGGCGTGCTGCCAGTCGTGCTCGGGGCGGTGCTGGGGCTCGCCGGGCCGGTACCAGGTGGTCGCGCTCCAGCTCTGCCAGCCCTCGGTGTAGATCCGGGCGTCCGGTCCGAGGGGGATCTCGGTGATCTCGTGGAAGGTCATGGGGTGGTGCTCCTGGTGGACGGGGTGAGGGCGATGTCGAGCCGGCGGGGCATGCCGCCGTGGCGCGCCGAGTCGCGGGCGGCGTCGGTCAGCTCGACGGTGGGCAGGACGTGGACGGCGGAGTTCTCGGGTTCGCGGTCCTCTCGGATGGCGTTCATCAGTTCGGCCATCGTGCCGGCGAAGCCGTCGACGAACCATTCGCCGTGCAGCGGCAGGGGGTGGATCTCGCCGTCGCGGTCGAGTTCGAGGCGGTCGGTGCCGCCGAGGATGCTGCCGCGCAGGGTGCCGCGGGTGCCGTGGATCCAGAAGGGGCAGCCGGGGTTCGTCGCCTGCACGTCGCCGACGACCCGCAGGGCAGCACTGGCGCCGTTGTCGCAGCCGATCCGGACGTCGGCGTGCCACGGGTTGCGGGCGGTCTCCGGTTGTCCCGGTACGCGCGAGTCCCGGGCGCTGAGGTGGGTCACCCGGGTCCCTTCGAGCCAGCAGCGGGTGATGTCGGTCCAGTGGACCATGTAGTCGGCGATCAGCATGTGGTCGATGTCGTCGAAGGGCGTGCCGGCGATGGGCGGCAGGGGCTTGTCGTGGAGGTGGGTCACGCCCACCACGTCGCCGATCTCCCCCTGGCGGAGGAGGAGGGTCGCCAGTCGCCACACGGGTGCCCAGCGCGCGTTCTGGTTCACGGCGATGCGCAGGCCGCGCTCGGCGGCCTCGTCGAGCACCGGTCTCAGCGCGGCCACGTCGGAGGCGCCGGCCAGCAGGGGCTTCTGGGCGAGGACGTGCTTGCCGTGCTGCACGGCGCGGGCGATGAGGTCGACCCGGTCCTCGGGGCCGGTGGCGAGGTCGACGATCTCCACGGCCGGGTCCTCGAGCAGCTCCTGCGTCGAGCGGTAGATGCGGCGGACGCTGGGGAAGAGCTGCGGCAGGTCCTCGGTGCGGGCGCGGTTGCGGCTGTACACGCCGGTCACCGGGACGCCGTACTTCTCGTAGGCCGGGATATGCGCGGTGCGGGCGATCGATCCCGCCCCGAGGATCGCCACGGCGAGGGGCGCCGACGGAAACTGCGGGCCGTGGTCGGGGAGGTCCGGGGCGCGGCTCATCGCGCGTCCTCGGGAGCGTCGTCGAAGCGGAGGACGGATTGGAGGGTCTGCCCGTCGCCGCGGTCGAGCCGGGCGAAGATCTCGGCGACGTCCGCCGCGTCGACGACGTCCGTGACCAGGGAGCGGGTGCCGACGGCGCCGGCGGCGGCCTGTGCCATGAAGACCTCGACGAGTCGGCGCTGGTCCCATCGGCGCCCGAGTTCGACCGGCACGCCGGAGATCTGGCTGGCGACGATGCGCACCCGGTTGTGGTGGAACTCGTGGCCGAGGCGCAGGTTCGGCGCCCCGCCCTGGTAGAAGCCGGAGGCGACGACCGTGCCCTCGACCCGCACCGAGCGGATGGCCTCGTGCAGGGCGGCGTCGTTCCCGCTCAGCTCGATGGCCGCATCGGCGCCGGCGCCGGTGAGCTCGCGGATCTCGGCCCCGGCGCCGCCGGGCGCCCTCGGGTCCACGACGGCGTGGGCTCCCAGGCTCTTCGCGACGGCGAGTCGTCCGGGCTGGGCGTCGACCGCGATGACCTGCGCTCCAGAGAGCACGGCCAGCCGGGTGGCGAGCAGGCCGATCACTCCCTGCCCGAAGACGGCCACCTGCTCCCCGAGCCGCGCGTCCGCAGCCAGCACGGCGTTCAGGCCGATGGAGCCGACGCGGGCGAAGATCCCGGACATCGGATCCGCCGTCGCGGGCAGGACCCGCCAGGCTAGCGACTCGGCCGGCAGCACGGCCTCGCTGCGGTGTCCCCAGATGCCGTGGACGACGTCGCCGACTGCCGGGGCGGTGACGCCCTCGGCGACCTCCACCACCCGGCCGACCTCGGAGTACCCCCATCCGGCGACCGGATAGGAGTGCTCCGGTGCCCCCTCGTGGAAGAGCCGGCGCTCGGGGTCCCAGGTCGCGGACATGTACGGATTGGTCCCGCGGAAGGCGGTGAGCTCGGTGCCGGCGGAGATGCCGGACCACCAGGTCCTCACGCGGACGGTGCCGGGCAGCAGGGGCTGCGGCGGGCTCTCCACCAGCTCGACAAGTCCGGGCTCAGTGAATTGGACGACGTGCGGCACGTGCTCCTCCATCTGTCGTTCGTGCGGCGTGTGCAGACTGCTCGGCAGCGCTGTCGGATCCGGTGGGCGGCCGATGGTCAGGACTGCAGGGCGGCGTCGACGACGGCCGGGGCGAAGGCCTTGTCCACCAGGGCCGCGGCGAGTCCTCGGCCCGCGCTCCCGGGCCGTCCCAGGACGATCTCCATGCGGCGCGTCGCGCGCGGGAGCGTGAGGCGGTACAGGGAGGCGCGCACGCCTCCCAGCAGTGCGGTGCTCGCGAGGTCGCCGGCGAGCACCAGGACGGTCGGATTCAGCATCGAGACCATTCCGGCCAAGACCACGCCGATGGACTCCCCGGCCTCGGCGACGGCTCCCACGGCCTGGGGGTCCCCGGCGTCGAGCAGGTCGCGGACCTCGTGGCCGGTCTCGAGCACGTGCTCGGTGGTGCTCAGCCGGCGGGCGACCGCGGCCCCGCTCGCATAGGCCGCGAGGCATCCGCGGTTCCCGCAGCGGCAGAGTTCGCCGTCGCTGCCGCCGACCCGGGTGTGCCCGATGTCCCCGGCGCCGCCGTCGACGCCGCGGTGCAGGCTGCCGTCGATGACGATGCCGGCCCCGATGCCCGTGGACACCTTGACCAGGACGAGGGACTGCACGGCGGCATAGCGTTCCCGCTGCTCGCCGAGCGCCATGACGTTCGCGTCGTTGTCGACGACGACGGGGACGCCGAAGCGGTCTTGGAGCCGGTCGGCGACCGGGTACGCGTCCCATCCGGGCATGATCGGCGGCTCGCTGGGGCGCTGCGTCCCCGGGTCGACGGGCCCGGGCAGGCTGATCCCGACGCCGCGCAGCGGTGCGCTCGAAGGAGCGCGGACACTGAGCAGCTCGTCGATCCTCTCCTCCGCGGCCCGGAGGCAGTGCTCGGGCCCGGCACCGACCCGGAGGTCGACGTCGGCCTCGGCGAGGATCCTGCCGCCAAGGTCGGTCAGCGCGATGCGGGTGCGGGTCGTCTCGAGCGCGGCGACGGCGAAGACGCCGTGGTCGGTGTTGAAGCGCAGGGCCGTCGCGGGACGACCGCCGCTGCTGGCCCGCTCCTCGCCCTCGCTGAGCAGTCCGTGCTCCAGCAGCGCCGCGACGCGGTGGCCGACGGTCACCCGGGAGAAGCCGCTCCGGTCCTGGATCTCCGTCCGGGTCAGCGGTCCCTGCTGCCGGAGCAGCTGGAGCACGTCGCCGGCTCCGGTGACGGTGGGCCGGCCCTTCTGGGTGCGCGCCACGTCCGCATCACCCCTTGTCCGCGCCGGCGGTCAGGCCTTCGGTCAGACCGCGCTCGGCCACGGCGTAGATGATGATGATCGGGAGGGTCAGGAGGACCGAGCCGGCCATGAGGACGGTCTTGGAGATCTCGATGCCGTCGGCGAGCTGCGAGAGTCCCAGGGACACGGTCCACAGATCGCGGTCCGCCACCAGGAACAGCAGGGCGAAGAGGAACTCATTCCAGGCGATCATGAAGATGAACAGCCCGGTGGAGATGACCGTGGGGCGGGCGAGCGGCACGGTGATCCGGGTCATGATCTGCAGCCGGGTCGCGCCGTCCATGATCGCGGCCTCGTCGATCGAAGGCGGGATGGTGTCGAAGTACTGGCGCAGCATGTAGATCGACACCGGGATCGTCAGCGCGATGTAGACGATGACCAGGCCCAACAGGCTCTCGCGGATGCCCAGCGCGCTGAAGGCGACGAACAGCGGGATCGCCAGGATGATCGCGGGGAACATGTAGATCAGGAGGAACAGCCCGCCGAGCTGTCGGCGGCCGGGGAAGCGCAGCCGGGAGACCGCGTAGGCCGCGGGGATCACCAGGAGGAGGGTCAGGACCGTCGCGGCGGTCGCCGCTATCAGCGAGTTCAGCATCAGTCGGGCGAAGCCCTGCCCGCCGGCGTCCCGTGGGCGCAGTACGTCGACGTAGGTCGAGATGGTGATCGAGTCGAGTGCGGGCACCAGTCGGCCCGGGTGCAGCTGGAGGTCCTGGATGGAGGTGAAGCTCAGCATGAGCATGTACCAGAACGGGAACAGCGTGATCAGGACGAGGAAGGCGATGACCACCCAGCGCAGGATGGCGAACAGCCGAGTCTCGAAGGCGTAGCGGTTCATGCGTCGTCCCTCCTGCTGGTGAGCGCGAAGTATCCGGTCAGGAACAGTGCCAGGACGATCGCGAGAACGACCGCCGTCGCCGCAGCGCCGGGGATGTCGAAGCTGCCCATCAGCTGGTTGTAGACGCGCACCGCCGCGACCTCCGTGCCGGCGGCGCCGCCGGTGAGGAGGTAGACGTCGTCGAACTTGTTGAAGGTCATGATCAGTCGCAGCACGGACAGCAGTGCGATCGTGTTCATGAGCTGCGGGAGCACCACGTGCCGGAAGTTCTGTGAGGGCGTCGCGCCGTCGATCAGCGCGGCTTCCTCCACGTCGCGGGGAAGGGCGACGACTCGGGCGGAGAGAAAGAGGAAGGCGAAGGGGAAGTACCGCCAGATCTCGAAGGCGATCACGGTGATCAGCGCCCAGGGCGCGAGGCCCAGGAAGTCGATCGGCTCGCCGACGCCGGGCAGCTTCACCAGGTAGTGGTTGACCACCCCGTACTGCGGGTTGAGCATGACTTGCCAGACGAAGGCTACGGCGACCACCGGGGCCACGTAGGGCAGGAGCATCAGGGCGCGCAGGGGGCCGCGGCCGCGGAAGGCGCCGCGGAAGACGAGCGCCGCGACCAGGCCGACGATGATGCTCCCGGCGGTGGAGGCGACCGAGTACACGATGGTGACGCCGAGGGAGCGCCAGAACCCGGTGCCGGTGACGGTGTCGACGAAGGCGTCCAGGCTGAAGCTGCCGGCGAAGATGCCTTCGCGGGCGATCTCGAGGAAGGAGACGTCACGGGTGGCCAGGACGATGTTCCACAGGATCGGCACCACGATGATCGCGAGGGTGATGATCACGGTGGGGGCGGTGAACAGCCAGCCGGTGCGTGCTTCACCGCCGGCGCGGGTGGCTTCCCTGCGCCGGGCGGGGCGGGTGGTGCCGGGGGGTGCGGTCGTGGTGCTCATCAGTCCACCATTCCTTTGGCGGCGGTGGCGACCTGCTCCGCGGCCTGTTCGGGTGTGATGCTGCCGGTTGTGAGTTCGGCGAGGTTGGCGGCCAGGGGGAGCTCGGCCTGGAACGCCCCGATCAGCGGACCCTGCCCCTGGGGGATCGCCCAGCGGTCGATGGTCTCGCCGACGGAGGTGAGGATCTCGAGGGTCTGCTCGTCGAAGAAGTCGGAGAGCGGGGCCTTGCGGTCCACGCCCATCTCGAGCTGGGCCCAGGCGTCGGCGAACTCCGTCGGGTTCTCCCGGGTGCCGCTGCGCATCGGGCTCTTGCCTTCGGGGGCCATCGCGAGCCAGTCGACGTAGCCGGTGCTCATCATGTACTCAATGAGCTGCTGGGAGGACTCGGGGTTGCCGGCGTCGACCGGCACGAAGGAGGCGATCTCGCCGAAGCTGTTCCTCCCGTCGCCGTGCGGTCCGGTCACGGCTGCGACGACTCCGGAGTTGTGGACGAGGAACTGCGGGTCCTCGCCGCACTCCTCGCAGTTCGGGAGGGCGTCGTCGCGCAGGCCGGCGAGTTCGTCGAGGATGTAGGTGGACCACATCACCATGGCGGCCTGCCCGTTGAAGTAGGAGGCGCGCGTCGAGTCGACGGTCTGTGTGCCGGCGGGAGAGACCTCCCCGCCCAGATCGCGGTAGAGCTCGAAGGTGGTCAGGCACTGCGGGGAGTCGATGAGGATCTCGCCGGCGTCATCCACCAGTTCGCACCCGTTGCCCAGGGCGAGGAACTCGAAGGTCTGCTGGGTGAAGACGTCGGAGGCGTCGGTGGCCAGGGCGATGCCGAAGCGGCCGTCGCCGGTGAGCTGCTGCGCGGCGGTCATCAGCGACTCGTAGGTGGTGGGCGGTTCGAGTCCCGCCTCCTCGAAGAGGTCGGTGCGGTAGACCAGCACCTGGCTCCAGCCGTCGGAGGGCACGGCGAGGCGGGTCCCGTCGGCGGAGACGAGCTCGAGGGCCTTCGGGGCGAAGGTGTCCTCGCCCAGGCTCTCCAGGACGCGAGCGGTGGTCCCGGTGTCGAGCATCTCGAGGGCGTTCATCTGCTGCACGAGGCCCAGCGGGAAGGACATCATCACGTCCGGCAGGTCGTCGGAGAGCGCAGCGGACATCAGCAGTTGAGGGGCCTGTGCCTCCTCGATCCCGACGAGCTCCACCTCGATCCCGGTCTGCTCCGTGAACCCATCCAGGATCGCTTCGGTCGCGGCCATCCGGTCGGGCAGGGACTCCATCGACCACACAGTCAGCCTGTGGGGGTCGCTCTGCTGAGCCCTGCTCCCGCATCCCGCGAGTGCCATGGATGCCACAGCGGCCGTGGCGAGCACTGCGCGTCGTCGAATCACCTGAACTCCTCCCTGAGTTCGATCGCCTCGTTGCCGAGGCGCGGGGGTCCCCGCTTCTGCATACCTTACATAGACTTATGCTAAGCGACAACGCCTAAGTTGCGACTGGCCCTGCACCGGGTCGCCGGCCTCTTGGGACGAGCTTCGGATCGTCGGCGCGACTCCGGGAGGGCATACTCGAGGCTCCTGGAGAGGGTTTAACACTGGGCCAGAAGTTGGAAGCGGCCGGCCCGGATCGTAGCTCGCGCCGTCACAGGGGCCGTGGTCGGGAACAAGAGCCGCGCCCTCGCTTGGACGGTCAATCAGGTCACCGGACTGGGTAGATGACGCCGGAGAGCCTGTTCGTCCATCGGTAGTGCTCGATAGACGTTTCCGTCTTCTGATTCCCGCCATACCGAACGTGCGTGACCTAAGCAGCCATCGTGTGCTCCTTTGCGCTTGGCCGGGAAAGCAGATCTCTCCCGCGACGATCACTCTGCTTGAGGGAGCCGACACGTGAAGTGGCTCGGGTCCTTATAGTCGAGAGTGCATAAGTTATGGGCTTGCCTTCCACCACACGGTCGCCAGCTCTGCGGTCAGCGCAGTGGAGACCTCGCCGAGCTGCTCTGGCTTCGGATCCTTCTGCTCGGCCTCGAAGGGCCCCTGGACCAGTCATTCCGCCCCATCGTGAGGCACACGGGCATCCTGTCGTGGACCTTGCCGCCGGCGTCGCGCGCCTCGCGCGCCTCGCGCGTGACGATGGTGAAGGTGACATCCCGGCTCTCGCCGTCCTCAGCTTTGCGGGCAGCGGTGAGACCCGCCGCGTGGAGCATCTCGCTATCAGGGCGATGGCGTAAATGAGCTTCCCACTCCCCCGCTCGGTCCTGGCTCGTTGCCGCCGTGAACGCAAAGCACTCACGGCGCCGTGGTGCCGCTCCGCTATGCCCCATGGCTCGCGCGGGCACCCGCCAGCTGTCGCCTCCCACCCAGCGGGAACTGGGAAGATGTGGTCATGAGTCAGAAGCCTCTCGTGCTGCCCGACATCCGCTCGCGAGCGGGGGCGTTCGTCGCGCAGTGGCGCGACGCGGAGGGGTACGAGCGCGGCGAGGCTCAGTCCTTCGTCCGGGACCTGCTACGGGTCTTCGGCATCACCCGCTCGGGCGCGGCGCTGTATGAGAAGCGCGCCCAGCGCGCCTCCACCGGCGGTCAGGGCTACATCGACGCGCTGATCTCTGGCACTGCCCTGATCGAGATGAAGTCCACGGGCGCCGACCTCGCCAAGGCTGAAGCGCAGGCACTGGACTACATGGAGTCCCTGACCGAGCACGAGCGGCCCGACTTCGTGATCACCAGCGACTTCAAGCGCTTCCGGCTGCTCGATCTCGCCGCGGACTCCCCCGAGACCGAGCTGCTGGAGTTCCCGCTCGAGGAGCTTCCCGCGCACGTCGAGGATCTGATGTTCCTCGCCGGCTACCGGCGCGCGAAGTTCGGCTCCCTCGAGCAGGAGACTGCCTCGATCAAGGCCGCGCAGCTGATGGCCAAGCTGTACGAGCACCTCGAGGCCACCGGGTACGACGAGCACCAGGCCTCGATCTTCCTGATCCGCACCCTGTTCTGCCTGTACGCCGACGACTCCGGCCTCTGGGAGCGCGACCTGTTCTCCCGGTACATCGAAGAGCGCACCAGCGAAGACGGCTCCGACCTCGGCGCCCAGCTCACCACGCTCTATCAGGCCCTGAACAAGCCCGAGGACAAGCGGTACGGACGCGACGACGACCTGATCCAGGCATTCCCCTACGTCAACGGCTCCGTGTTCGGCGAGGCAGTCGAGATCCCCTACTTCGACCGCGCCTCCCGCGAGCTACTGCTGCAGGCCGCGTACTTCAACTGGTCCAGCATCTCCCCCGCGATCTTCGGCTCCATGTTCCAGGCGGTGAAGTCGAAGAAGGCCCGGCGCGAGCTCGGCGAGCACTACACGACCGAGACCAACATCCTCAAGGTCATCCGCCCCCTGTTCCTCGACGAGCTCGAGGACCAGTTCACCAAGGCGCACGCCAAGAAGCGCGAGCTGGAGAAGCTGCTCGAACATCTGGGGTCGCTATCGTTCCTGGACCCGGCCTGCGGGTGCGGGAACTTCCTGATCATCGCCTACCGGGAGCTGCGCGCCCTCGAGCTGCGCATCCACGAGCGCCTCCAGCAGCTCGATCCCACACGGGCGCAGCTGTCGTTGGACGCTGGCGATCGCGTGCACGTGAAGCTGTCGCAGTTCCACGGGATTGAGCTCGAGGAGTGGCCGGCCACCATCGCCCGCACCGCGATGTTCCTCGTCGAGCACCAGGCCAACCAGGCTGTGAACCTCACCCTCGGCTACTCGGTGCCGATGCTCCCCCCTCAGGACTCCGCACGCATCACCGTCGGCAATGCCCTGCAGACCGACTGGCGCGATGTAGTCCCAGCCACCTCGTCGCTGTATGTGATGGGCAACCCCCCTTCCTTGGCGACAACACCCGCGGAGCCGACCAGCTCGCCGACCTCCGCAACGCCTGGGGCGGAGACCGCATCCTCTCCCGCATGGACTATGTGACCGGCTGGCACGCCAAGGCCCTGCATCTCTTCACCGATTACCGCTACCGAGGTGAGTGGGCATTCGTCACCACGAACTCCGTCACGCAGGGAGACCAGGTCCCCCGCCTCTATGGCTGGATCTTTGAGGGCGGCTGGCGCATCAAGTTCGCCCACCAGACCTTCGCCTGGTCCAGCGAGGCCCCCGGCGCGGCAGCCGTGCACTGCGTCATCGTCGGCCACACCCAGAACGCCAAAGTCACTCCTCGACTGTTCGAGTACGACCGCCCCAAGGCCGCACCCCGCGAGGTCCCCGTCAAGATCGGCATCAACGCCTACCTCCAAGACGCGAAGAACATGCTGGTCGAGAAGCGTTCTCGCCCGCTGAGCCCGTCACTCGGAATCGTGGAGTACGGGTCAAAGCCAACCGATGCTGGGAACCTCATCGTGGAGCCTGAGCAGTACGACGAGGTCATGGCCGACCCTGTCGCGGCGAAGTATGTCCACAAATACGTCGGGGCACGAGAACTCCTCCACGATGAGGACCGCTGGTGCCTCTGGCTCGAGGGTGTAGACCCTTCAGACCTGACGCGCTCCCGCATCCTCCGCGAACGCGTCGAAGCAGTCCGCACGTTCCGGGCTGCATCGAAAGCAGCCTCCACCCGGGAGTACCCCCACCATCATCTGTTTCGACAGCTCGCCAAGCAGGACGCCTCGTTCGTGTGCATCCCGATCCACATCAGCGAGGCGAGGCGGTACTTCCCGGTTGCATCTTTTGATGCTGACGTCGTAGCGAGCAATGCGAACTTCATCATGAAGGATCCCGACGGGTTCCAGTTTGCTGTCATGTCCTCGAGCATGTTCATCACCTGGCAGCGGGCGATTGGGGGAACGCTCGAGTCGCGACTCCGCTTCGCATCGACCCTGACCTGGTACACCATCCCGCTCCCCGAGGTCGCGGAGCCCGACCGGGCAGCGATCGCCGCTGCGGGCCAGGCGATTCTCGAAGCTCGCGCCCTTCACCCGGAGCGCTCCCTAGCCCAGCACTACAGCCCGCTCGCGATGGACCCGGCCCTGGTTGCGGCGCACGACAAGCTCGACCGTCTCGTCGACCGAGCCTTTGGTGCCAAGAAGCGAGTGACGACGAACGAGGAGCGGGCGCGGATCCTCTTCGAGAGGTACGCCGCCATGACAGCCTCGTGAGTGCCCACGGGCTTCTCGGCCGCATCGGCTGTCAGGCCCGACCTTGAGTATGGGTGGACGCCGTTGCCGCACATAGGGGGAAACATGAACGACAGTCATATCCATGCCCAGCTCCATCAGTCGGGCAGGGGCGCACTGCTACTCAAACTGGTCGAGCTGACTGCCGAAAGTCCTCACCACTACGCAGCGAGCCGAGAACTGGAAGACGCCTCGAACATGACGGAGCAAAACGTGCGGTATCAGCTCGTCAAGCTTCGCGAATCTGACTTGGTCGTTGCAGACGAGAGCATGGCGGGTGGATGGCGACCAACTCCCGAAGGGTCGCGCATCGCAGCGGGACTGCAGTCCTCCCTCGAGGAAGGGCAGCTCTGGCTCGAGCACACCATGCGCACTCTGCTCGGGAACCTCAAGGCCGCCGGCGGCGAAGCAACTCGCGACGACTGGATGAGCTGGGATCTCCACGAGGACGGACGCACACCCGTCGCACTCGATGAGCGAGAGCAGGCATTCGACCTCCTCGAAGAATCGAAGTACACCAAGTCCCTCAACGCGTGGCAGGCTTCCCACGTGCGGGTAGAGATCACCTCTCGTGGCAGGACCGCCCTCATGCGCCCGGACGTCCTGCTTACAAGCGGACTGTTCGGCCACGGGCACTCGACCAACGTCGATCAGCGCATCGGCATCCAGGCCCAGACCTTCCGCAATGACGGCGGCGCCGTTCAGACCGGCGACCACACCGTCCAGAACATCACGATTACCAACGCGCAGGTGGAACGCATTAACGAGGGCATCGCAGCCACCCGTGAAGTGCTCGCCCGAGAGGACCTCGACGAGCGCGTGCGCACCGAGGTCTCGGTAGCGGTCGATGAGCTCGAAGCTGCAGCTCACCAGCAGGCCGAGACGGGAGTTCTGCACGCGCTCATCACGAAGGCGACGATGGCCGCTGCCAGTTCGGCGGGTAGCGCAGCCGGAGGAGCACTGATCCAGACCTTGGCCACCATCGGCGCAACACTGATCTGAGCGAGACTTTTGTCTGCTCGAGGTGGCGGTACAGCGTGGATGGCCATCCCCCGGCGTGTTCGATGCTGCCGGCGCCACCAGGCATGCTTGCGCGTTTTGAGCGTTTCCCTACACTGGGGGCATGACCGGAAGCCTCAAGCACAGGCAAGCTGACGACCTGCGCTTCGCGCTGCTCAGAGATGGGCTGATTGCAGCCGACGGCTCCCCCGTGGAGTTGCCGGAGACGTTCCGCAAGGCGCTTTCTCAGCTCCTTGATGTTCTCGAGAAGAGCCCTGACGCGGTCGTCCTCCCTGCCGATGACACTCTCACCACCGGCCAGGTCGCCGACATGCTCGGCGTCAGTCGCTCGACCGTCACCCGTCTGGTCGACAAGGGTGAACTGGAAGCCAGTGGCTCTACTGTGCATCGGCGGATCACAGCAGCAGAGGTCCAGCGCTACCAGCAACACCGGCAGCGGGTTCGTCGACAGGCCGTTCGCGAGCTTGCCCAGGACATTGGGCCGGAAACACCTCCGGACCGGGCAGTCCGCACCCGATGACTCGCCGTCCCGCGGTTGTGTTGGACGCCTGTGTCCTCATTCCACTCCGGCTGGCTACGACGCTCCTCTGGCTCGCCGAAGCTGATCTCTTCACCCCACTGTGGTCCGAGGAAATCCTCGACGAGGTCGAGAAGAACCTCCCCGATGTCGCCAGCATCACTGCTGCTCAGGCCGCCAGACGCGTTTCGCAGATGCGTGAGGGGTTCGGAGCCGAAGCGATGGTGGAAGGCTACGAACATCTAGTCAGCACGATGACGAACCATCCCAAGGATCGCCACGTGCTCGCCGCCGCTGTCGAAGCCGAAGCGGACATCATCGTCACCGACAACATTCGAGACTTCCCCGAGCAAGCCGTAGCACCGCACGGCATCACGGTCCTGCGATCAGAAGACTTCCTCCTGATGCTGCTCGATGAGTCACCGCAACAAGTCGTTGACACTCTTGAGCGCGAGGTGGCCGCATTCCGTAAGCCTGTCACCTCGTTGCCCGCGTTCCTCGGGCAACTGACCTACGCGGCTCCCACCTTCGCGAACCTCGCCGCAGACATCGCCACGGAGCCGGACCCGGCATTCCGCAGCCCGGTCCCAGCGCTCACGGAGGCGAGCATGAATGAAGCCCGGAAGCACTACGGGCCCGAGAACGACCCCACGCACCCCGCACAGATCGCCATGACGTTCATGGACCTCCTCGCCGGCGGCGAACTCAAGAAAGCGCGAACCCTCACCTTTGATCCGGGTGCCTTCGGTGACTGCCGCTGGGCCCAAGACCTACTGGCCGGCCGCGGCCTCGCAAACAAAGTTCTGTACGCGGTGGACGCCCCGGAAGACCTCGCCTTCATGCGCTTCGTGCCGGCTGTGGCCACAAACACCGGCGCCGCGCAAGCATTCGCCACCTTCCTGACCTCGATGATCTACATGACGCTCGTGCGCCTGACTGATGGCACGTGGCGCGTCTGGGGACTCGGCGGCGCGATGGTCTCAGCCGCCCAGGCCTTGGAGCGCAAACGCTGAGCACGCAAGGACCAGTGCCCGGCAGAATTAGACGACGCTGACACTCATCGCCGCGGGAACGTCACTGCCCGCTCGGAAGCGGCAGCTCGGGCTGCTCAAGATAGCGGTACAGCGTTGATCGGCTGATGCCATGCTCACGGGCGATTTGAGCTTTGGGCGTGCCGGCGAGGGCGGCGTTGCGGACGGAGCGGATCTGGTCGCTCTCGAGGCTGCGGGGCCGGCCCTTGTAGACGCCGCGCTTCTTCGCGGCGGCGATGCCCTCGGCCTGACGCTGGCGGATGAGCTCGCGCTCGAACTGCGCGAAGGCGCCCATCATGTTCAGCTGGAACGCAGCCATCGCATCCGCATGCCCGGGCTCGAATGTCAGCCGCTCCTTGAGGAACTCGACGCTCGCACCCTTCCGGGGCGCTGCTCGGTGTGCTCGGCCGGGTTCCCGGTGATCTGCTGGACGATGTCGTTGAGGTCGATGACCGAGCGGGCCAGGCGGTCCATCGACGCTACGACAACGTGGTCGCCGCGGCGGACGTGCCGGATAAGCGCCTGCAGCTGCGGACGGTCAGTCGCGCTCTTGCCGGACTGCCTCTCGGTGAAGGTCTGGTCGCACTCCCCCACCGCCTCGAGCTGCCATGGCTACTTCACCCACGCCGGAAGAGGCGGTCGAGCGCGCGAGGCGTGCATAGGAGCAGCGAATCGAGACCGTGCGAGTGCTGGCACAGACTCGGCAAGACTTCATCGATGAGCGTGCGGCTGCGGACCGTGAGCGTGCCGAGTTGGAGGCGCGACTCAAGGAGCGGATGCGCGAGTACGAAGCGGCGGACGTGAAGGCGTTCAGCGCGGCGACGGCTGCCGGTTGGACGCCTGAGGAGCTGCGCAAGATCGGGTTCGCTGAGCCTGAGAAGAAGCGGCGTGTGCGGAGTCGCTCGACGGCACGGTCCAGGCAGCAGAAGACGCGGCCGGATCCGACGGAGGATAGTGCATCGGAGAGCGCCGAGCCGGTGCCGGATGAGTAGGCGAACGGTTCGGGCCTGAACGTCTGATCGGGCTGGTTCTTCCCCACTCCCCGATGCCCGATGATCTCCCTCCGCCTGCACGCGTCAAGGGATCGGGAAAGCACGCCTGCGGCGCTCTCCGGGAGTTGCTACGCAACTTCCTTCCCCTCAACCCTTGACCCGCTCCGGCTCCGGGAGGGGCGGCATATATCGGGGAATGGGGGAAAGTACGGGAGGGCTACTTGTCGCGTTGCGTGGGTGAGTCGCGGCGAACCTCGCGACTCACGCGGGGAGGCTTCGGCGCCGGCCGTCCATGTGTGCCGGTCTCGCGAGGAGGAGAACTCGTGAAGCTCGCACGATGGGGCGCTGGAACGCTGCGGAGTTCAGCACCGGGCGTTGCGCGCTTGAGGTCGACGTCAACTGTGGGAGTCGCCCGCTCGAGATGGGCTTGATCCATGCCGGTCCGGAACACCCGAAAGCGGGTGACGGCGGGGCAAGACTCTGCGAGGCGTCGGGCGTTTGCTTCGGGGTGGGAGCGCCCGTCGGGACCATCGAAGACGCCGCGCGCGTACTCGCTGGGGACCCAGCGTCCTCCGAGCCCCGCGCCGTTCTCAAGTGCTCTGCTGTAGGACTTCTCCCACCGCTCCCGGATGCGGGCTTCTGAGAGGGCGAACGGGACCTCGACGTCCGCAATCTGCACGCGGTAGCCCGCCTCACTGAGCTGCTTTCCAAGTGCCAGGGCGGCTGCCTCACTACCCAGCACGGTGTCAACGATGAGGTTGTCTCCGGCGGCGATTGCATCGCTGCGAAGTGCTGTGGCGAGGTAGGAACTTTCCTCGTGCACAAGGGACGCAAGCTCGAGCGGGAAGAAGGGCTCTCCCGCGTCACGAAGCTCGCGAACGACATTGGGCACGATCCAGGACTCGTAGGTCCCATCGAGGTCGGCTTCCCGGAGCAGCAGCTCCTTGAACACATCCGCGTCGACGTTGAGAAAGGTGTCGATCTGGTCCCCCAGGACGTCCTTCTTCACCGCGCCCTTGCCGGCGCCGGGCGGGCCGGCGAGGACGAGCGCACGGCCCTGAGAAGCGACCCCGGGGAACGAGGCACGGACTTCTTCGAGCAGCCGTTGATGGAGGCGGTCTCGGGCAGGCGTCGGGGTGCCGTCACGCCACCACGCGGGATTCGCCATCGTGGCTGTTGGTGCGTCGACGCCGAGCGCCTGCCCAGGTTTCGAGAGTCGTCGGACCGTCTCGATATGTTGAGCGATCGCCTCAGAGTCCATGCCGACGATTGAACACGACCTCGTAGATGTCGTCGTCAATGAGCCCTCGACGGACAGCCGCCGAGACCTCGGCCCATGTGCCCGGCGGGTCCACGACCAGCCCGTCGTAGCCGTCGCTCGCCCCCCGCTCCGCATAGGGGAAGCGCGCTAGTTCATCCTCGAGCTGGCGGCGGTCGATGACGCCCGCCGCGAACCGCTCGCAGATCTCCATCGGCGTCGCTCCGGAGAAGCCCGCCACGGGCATAGCCACCTGCTCTGCGGCTTTCAACGCTGCCGACACGGACGGCTGCGCGATCCCCAGCCACGTCGCGATCTGCCGCTGCGTGTACCGCCCGCTCAGCTGTCGCAGCTGACGGCGGTAATCCAGATCGTCAATCTCGCGGCGGTGGCGCAGCCGTACAGCCGCGCGGGCCGCCGCCGGAACCTGAGTCGTAGTCATCTCGACCACCTCCTATAGGCAATCCTATCAAGACGTGATAGGCGCGTCTATCACCCGGCGCTCCGCCCGCCACACAGGGTCACGCGCCTGCTGTGCAAAACGTTGATTATGCGCACTAGCGATGCGCCCCCGGTCTCGCCGTAGTCGCCGCTGCATGACTCGGTCTCGTCCCGCTCGTGCGTCATGGCCGACCGGCGCCGGAGTGAGGCGGCGCATGATAGACGCACACGCACCATGACGCTTGGCCGCCGTTCAGATCGGGACCAGTGCCAGGCGCGGGGACCGACCGAGGATCCCGCGGTCCACACCTCGAGGTGTCCTGAGCGGCAACCAGGGCCTTTTGATCCGCCCGGATGCCTGACCGTCCCTTTATACTTTTTGCATGTCGCGCAAACTATTCAAGCCGTCGTTCGGGACCTACCCACTACTCATGATTGGCCGTGACCAGCTGCGCGACGAGTTCGAGGAAGCTTTTGACGGGATCCCGGATTCTACCGGCCTGACGATCCTCCCGTCTGGGCAGCGCGGGACGGGAAAGACGGTCCTGCTCGAGTCCTACCGGCGAGTTGCTGAGGACTCCGGCAGGCTGATTATCACCGAGAGTTCGAGCGGCGGACTCCTGGAGGGCCTTACCCGGGACCATCTCCCCCGACTGCGCCAAGCGCACTCCGACCAGCCGCCGATACAGCTGCAGTCCGCGAGTGGCGCCGTCGGCACCGAGGGAGGCGGTGCGTCCTGCAAAGAGCGCTACCCCGCCGAATCTACCCTCCGCTTCCAGATCACCGAGCACTACTAAGATGCGGTGGTGGCGTAGGCGCGTCCCCCGGGAAGACCCGTCAGAGACCCCCGAAACACTCGGTGCGGCCTTGAGGCTTAGTCAGGAATGGCAGCGACGTAAGGTCGAGAGCCTGCGACTGCTCGGTGGTTCGCATGGACGTCGAAAAGTATCATTGGACGTCGTCGTGCCAGCCCACAAGGCATTACGCTACGACCCGGCCACTATGACGCCCGGCAGGGGTAACTACATCCTTGTGCCGCTCACATTCCAGCAGAAGGGCGTAGTGCGACAGTTTGACATGCACGGACCGGACGGCACCTCGGTGCCCGTGCTTGGACGAAAGGAAGACCTGCGGCTGGTCAAGGACATGCTGATGCACGGGCTGCGTAGCGCCCTTCGAGCAGACATCCCGGAACAACAGCTGTTGGACACCCTCGCAAGCATCATCGACGACGATGCTGACGTCGCGGGCCCGTTAGCGGAAAACCTTGCTCGGCGCGGCAAGATCGCAGACACACAAGTCCTGGAAATCGCGCTGCTCGACGATTGGATAGAGCATCTTCTGCTCGATGTGCTGCCGTACCGCTACCTCATGATCGCACTGCTGCCGGAAACGTTTGCTGGCCAGCGCGTGGTTTTGAAGTACGCGCTCGGGTGGAGCCTCCAAACGGGGGAGTTTAGTTTCGGACGGCGCGCCGCCGCATCGTTCGGCTACGGTGAGATCCAGGCAAACATCGAACTTAGTCATCCTGCGGGGGCTGCGTCGCACCACCTCGAGGTCGTCTTCCCTGACGGCTTGGAGGCTGGAAGACTGGACATGCCCGTCGCCCCGGGAAGCGACAACTCTCCGAGACGAAACTCGTCCGACTCTGGCTCCCTCGGCACACTGCACGGTGCACATCGGTACCCGCAGTGGGCAGACCAGATGGAAGCGACAATCACGTTCGGGCCATCTCGCGGACTTCGATCCCTCACGCTCCTCGTACTTACGGTGACCGCGGCGATTCTAGTTCTCGGTCGTTGGCTTCCGGGTGCTCAGCAGGCGCTACTGGACGCTGGAGACGGCGCTGCTGCCCTCTTGTTGGCAGTGCCGGCGTTGGTAGCCACGCTACTGGTCAAGCCCGGTGAGAACGTCGTGGTGAAACAGGCATCGTCACCCTTGCGCTTCGTAGTAATCATGTGTGCGCTGGTGCTCCTGGCCTGCGCCGGCAGCCTCGTTGGCTCGCTTAGCGAGCCCTATCGCCTGTGGCTCTGGGCCGTCAGCGCGTGTCTCACCACTGCGCTCGGTTTGGCGCTAGCATGGGGCATCTTCCGCAGCTCGCGACGTAGGACTGTCGGTGGGCCGGTGCACACTTACCTTGATGACGACGAACCGGAAGGGGCCAGCCGTGGCGCGTAGTCGAAATCGGAAAGTGACCAGGTCAGCCAAGACGGGGCGCATCGCCTTCACGATTCCGTCGACGGAGTACGGGGCGCGTACGGGTCGCCGGACAGTTGCCCCCAAGAGCGGGAAGTTCAGCCAAGGCACTATGAGTGCCCAGACACTGCTCACCGGTCGGACGTACCCGCCGCCGCGAGACGCGCGTTAGATCAAACCGCGGCTAGCTGACGCGCTAAGCCCGGGCAAATCCCGCCGTGAGACAATCCATGTCGGCGCGGCCACATAGCAACGTCTTGCACTCGTGCCGCCTGGCCTGGATGGCCGAACCCGCAGCGCGCATAACTTCTTTTATGCGCACTAGATTCCTGGTGTCACCGACGGTTACGGGCCCTCCCCGGAGGTAGGTTAGACCTCCGATTTTGGTGTGCAGAGGTCCGGTGTGGTCACGATGGCGACCTGGGCGGAAGATCTGTGTCTATCGGGACGTCAGTGGGGACGACCAGTGCCACGGCGAGCCCCCAAGGGGCCATGCCCGCAGCCGATCACTGTGACGGCCCGGAGGTGCCGATGTCGCACAGGTCGTAATCGCGAGGGGCGTCGTGGACAGTCTCGGTTGCTGGCCGGCGGATGCAGCGTGGGGCCCGTGCGAACACCTACAGACTGTGGGGCTGCTGACGGCGAGCATCTGCTACGAGCCCGTTCGTCTGCGCCGCTCGGCTTGCTCGAGTTCGGTCTCGAACCAGCGGCTCATGTAGACCAGGACGCTCGAGGCCATCATCAGTGCGATCGTCGCGTTTCGCTTGCTGTATTGATAGGGATGGACGCGGTGCAGAGTGGCGTGGCGGTTGAGGGGCCGGGGGATCTCGCTGGGTGGGTCGGTCGTCCTGAACTGCTTAAACAGGGGGCGGACAGGGGCGAGGGCGAGGACTCCTCGGTAGCCCAGCACGTCTTGCAGAGCTTCGCGAGCGGCTTCCTCGTGTCCGTCTTTCATGCGGTTTTTCTCCTCAAGAATGAGGCCGCGGACGTCACTCGATCGGACCCGCACCTGGAACATCAGTGAGTCGAGGATTGTCATGGCAAGAGCCTGGGCCGCCGCAGGATGGGTGAGAACGAGTTCGGAGGCCTCTCGCACCCGGTCTGCCTCGTAGAGGTAGTCCCTGCTGCTGACGAGCTCGAGGGCGTCCAGACAGTCGTCGATGATCGCCGGAATCTCGTCCCCGATGACCTTCCGTCGCTGTTGGATGGTGGTAGCGGTGATGAGACGACGGGCGATGCGCGCACGGGGAACCCAGTACAGGGGGATGCCGTCGTGGAGGGTCTGGGCGATGTCGTCTAAGTCGTCGACGGTCACGCCGAGTTCGCCGAGGTTGTCGGGAATAACCCGCTGCTCAAGGGCCTTGCGCAGCTGCTCGGCGAAGTTCGGGTAGGTGAAGTTAGTAAGGAAATTAGGGATGATCTGATCGATAGTCGGCGCCCAGGACCGCTGGATCTCCTCGAGGGTTCGCCCGAGGTTACTCACCATCGGCCCGGTATAGCTATCGATAACTGACGACCAGGCATTCATCGACGATACAAGGCTTGCGAAGCCGGGATAATCTTGCCAGGGCGAGAGGATGGGGCTGCGAGCGAGGATGTCAGATAGCGCATTGGCGGCCAATAAATTTGGACGGACAATTTCTGTCAAGCGATCCCATCGATCGATGACCGGGAACCGGTGACGGAAGTCGGTGCCGGCGAGGAGACGTTGAAGCTTCTCACCCCGCCCCTCAGCGTCGCCCTGGTCGGCGGCAGTCTCGTCCGCGCCAGCTCCATCCCCATTCCGTTCCTCATCCCCGCCCGGACTAAACGAATTATCAACAGAGCCCTGGGGGGCACTCTGGTTGTCATCCTCGGAGAAGTCACCTGAGAACTGGTGGTCCAAATTGTCGGTGTCATCCACTGAATCAGGAGAGTTGCTACTGTTAGTTATTTCGTGTCCATCAGTTCTCATAACTGTTCACTCCTTGCCGAGGATGCCATTCTCCATAGGTCCTCCTAGAATTTTATCGCCACCGAAGGGCAACCCGGCACATTGCTCGGGAACCTGGGAGGCAGATGGGATTGTTCGAGGCGGGTCCTCTCGGCATTTCCGAAGGTCCACACGGGCGGCAGTAGACCTGTTCTACACCCTCTATTGCGATGAGCGCCATTGATCAGTGGCCCAACGTATGCCGATCATCGGGCCTCGACCCGCGTGCCGGGGTCCATTGGTCACGGCAGTAGTAGCTGGCCAGTTGGATGTGGCGTCGAGTGCCAGTGTGCCGGGGATTCCGTCGAGCTCTTCGAGGGCGCCTTAGTTCTTGGGCACCGTCACCGCTTGCCCCCTCCACGGTCATCAGCCCCGGCTCGAAGCGATGCTCTGTCGGTCGGGACGCTGCGTCTTTCAGGCTCCGCTCTCGCAGAGCCAGATGGCGCGGTCAAGGGAGCGGAGCTTGACGCCCAGTTGCTCCGCTACCGTGGCCAGCAGGTCGCGCGCATGCGCATGCGCGCGTGCCGGTGAGCCCAGCACGCCATGGCATTGACCCGAACTGTATTGGTGCTTGCTTGCCACCAAGTAGCTCAGCACTGCAGAACAAATCTGCCGTAAGAGCGAGGTCAGACTGTATGCGGAGCTCCCCATTGCCCAATCTGATCCGTGACGCTAGGCGCATTACGAACCAGGGTTGTCTTCCAGGGGATTATCCCTTCGTTCTGAAGCCGCCCCACGAGCACGATCGGGTGGATGTTGAGCCGCTCAGCTTGGTCTCTGACCCATGCCGCATTAATACGAGCAGGAACTTGCGGGATTGTTCCTTTGATAGCGAGCTCTCCGGCATACTTGTTTGCATCAAGTTCCCTACCAGGCTCCTCATCTTCACTCAAGTCATCGATAATGGCTGCACCACTGTCATCCAAGTGCCCCAAAAGGATATGAGCGACCTCGTGCAGAATGGCAAAAAGCACGACGTCGAGTCGCTTACCCCGGCCGGAAATACCTATCACGGGATGTTCGCCCACCATCATCGCGCATCCATCTAGCTTTCCGCCGGGGAAAGCTTCGACGAAAATCAGCTTTACGCCAACTGCCGCAAAAAGCCGCTGGAAATCTGAGAAGCATTCGGGATCACGGACAATGCCTGGGAGCTCTACCGCGAGGGAGCGTAGCGCCTCTCGGTCGAATGGGCCGACCTCCAATGAACTCGCAGTCGCCTTTACGCACGCTACCCAGGCGCGCTGGAGGCCGGTTACACTCTCGCCTCCGTTCCGGCGCCTAGCAGCAAATTTTACGGCCGACTTATCCTCAAATGAATCCATTTCGAGAAGATCCAACACTTCGCGAACCTGGCCGTCCAGGTCTTTCGCTCTTACAAATCCTCGCTTCTTCAAGAGTGCCAACGGGGCGAGCTCTTGTAGCTGAGCGCGAGTCTTTACCGCATTCAGATTATTTCTGCTGGCAGCGCTTTGCGACTGCCTCCATAGGAAATACGAATCTTGCAGATTGAGCCAGTGCTTTGGCGACATACTCAATGCCGCTCCGATCTGAGCCGCGGATTCGCGCGTAATCTCCTTCTTCCCAGAGATCACTTCGGACACGAATTGGGTGGGGCGGCCCAAGATTTCCGCAAACTCCGCTTGCGTCCACCCCCTCTTATCGAGCTCATCGGCGAGGAGTTCTCCGGCAGGGAATACCTCAGCCGGCGTCCGAGTCTCCACTATTCGCCCTCCTCAAAGGTAATCAATAGCTTCTTCGATAATGACGGAATGGCCGTCTCGCATTTTCCTAAAGGATAATGACACAAACAGGCGGTCGCCAATCCTTACTAAAATTCTCTTCGGGGGTGGTGACGCTCGTTTTTCAATATCTATCGAATGGAGCTGCAGAAGGTCTTTGCGACTCTGTGCGGCATCGATATGCTGAACAATTTTACGAAAGCGCTTAACCGCATCGGCGCCCCAACTCGGCGGAGAAAAGGAGGCCTCGAAGACAGTCCGCTCAAGTTCGTCATCCTCATAGACGATGAGCAAGGGAGGGCCTTAAGCGGTGGGGCGACGTCGGTTCATGGCCAGAGCCTACCACCGGCTGTCTCGGAAGGGCCCCATCACCCCTTGCGTGATCCCGAGGTGTCGAGTAGCCTCACGGTGCAGGGCCAAGAGGTCCTGCAAGTGACGGGGCCGCCCCGCGGTTACGAGACGGCCCACTAGTCCTGAGAACTGTCAGAACAGATTCAACCCTGACGGTACCGGAGCTCAGCTTCCGCTCGGGCATAGCGACCGAGAGGAGGAGGGAGTGGGAGTCATTCGACGCCAAGTGCGTACAGTCCGGCAGCGCCCGGTGACCATCAGGATCACCCGGACTGTCACAGTCAAGCCCCGCGTCCGGCGCATCAGCGGGCGCTGACGGGCGCCTGCACGCCAACGAGTTCTTCTCGAGAGGACGAGGCCATGCCCCGAAATGCCCGACAAACTGGCAAGGCCGCCGCTAAGGCGGCGAGCAAGGTGCTCCGCGGTAGATACAGTGCGGCCGCTAAGAAAGCGGCCGCCAGCGCTCTGTCGCAGTCTCCGAAGCGCAGGAAGTAGTCAACAGTGGTGTGGCTGTGCTCCCGCTCTGGGAGTGCAGCCACACCCGACAGGAGAAGTTCTCAACGCAGGCGCAAGTAGGTCTCCCCTCGCTAGTCGAACGTCTGAAGATACCGGTACAGCGTGGATCGGCTGATGCCATGCTCACGGGCGATTTGGGCTTTGGACGTGCCGGCGAGGGCGGCGTTGCGGACGGCGCGGATCTGGTCGCTGTCGAGGGTGCGGGGCCGGCCCTTGTAGGCGCCGCGCTTCTTCGCGGCGGCGATGCCTTCGGCTTGGCGCTGGCGGATGAGCTCGCGCTCGAACTGGGCGAAGGCTCCCATCATGTTCAGCTGGAACGCGGCCATGGGATCAGCGTGGCCGGGCTCGAAAGTGAGTCGCTCCTTGAGGAACTCGACGCTCGCGCCCTTCCGGGGGTGCTGCTCGGTGTGCTCGGCGGGATCGCCGGTGATCTGCTGGACGATGTCGTTGAGGTCGATGACCGAGCGGGCCAGGCGGTCCATGGACGCGACGACGACATGGTCGCCGCGGCGGACGTGCCGGATGAGGGCCTGCAGCTGCGGGCGATCGGTCGCGCTCTTGCCGGACTGCTTCTCGGTGAAGGTCTGGTCGCACTCCCCCACCGCCTCGAGCTGCCGAGCAAGGTTCTGGCCGGCCGATGACACCCGGAGGTACGCAACGCGCTGCCCCGGAGCCCGATGTGTTCTATTCATCTCTTAGACCCTAGCCGAGACATGTGTCAAAACGCGGGAACGGACCTTGTGGAACAGCGGCGTGTGGCTTCGTTCGCTTGGTGGCGGGGTTTTTGCAGCGCTCCGTGGCGGTCTTGTTGCCGCGATCACGCAGGACTGGCTGCAGGTAGGTGTCGCGGTCTGAACCGAGAGGGGTGCGCCCGGTCGGGGCCGTTTGGATCGCTGCCGCTACGTCAGAGTCCGAAGGCTCCGCCGCTGACGAGGATCACGATGCCGAGGCCGATGAGAACGATGGGGAAGAGGATGTGCTCCCAGCGTTCGAGCACTTCGGCGATCGGGGGCGGGTGGCGACGAACTTTGCCAGGGCCACCAGGACCGCGACGAGCGCGAGGAAGACGATGCAGTAGGCGACTACTGCGAGAGGTTCCACGCTGAGGAAGACAGGGGTGTAGACGCCGATGTTGTCGCCGCCGTTGGCAAGGGTGACGCCTGCGACTGTCCACACGCCGACCTTCTTGCCGGCAACCTTGGCCTCGTCGTCATCGTCGTCATCGTCTCCGCGCCAGGCCTGCCATGCGGCCCAGAGGCCGAGGCCCAGAGGGATGAGACCGAAGTACGGGATGGCTGCCGAGGGCAGGAATGCTCCGGCACCGATGGTCACCAGGACCGCGGCACCGAGGATGCCGGCGAATCCGAGGTACTGGCCGGCCAGAATGCGGGCGGTAGTGCCGCGCTGGCCTGCCCCTCGCGCGAAGAAGAGGGAGAGCACGATGATGTCGTCGATGTTGGTCGCTGCGAACAGGCCCATCGCCTGCAAGACCGAGGTGAGGATCATGCGCCCTCCCCAGCTGCGTCGCATCCGGGAAGCGAGCAGGCGGGATCGATGCACGGGGCGTCTTCGTCCACTGCCAGGGTGGCATCGACCAGTGCCGTCAGCGCCTGCGCCAGGTGCGAATCGGCGATCTCATATCGTGTCCGACGACCCTCGGGCTCGGAGACGACGATCCCGCAATCGCGCAGGCATGCCAGGTGGTTGGACACGTTCGGGCGTGTCAGGTCCAGATCTCGGGCCAGTTCCGCCGGGTAAGCGGGATGGTCGAGCAGGGTCAAGATGATCCGGGATCGAGTGGGGTCGGCCAGTGCACGACCCAGGCGGTTCATCACGTCGAGACGCGAAGCAATAGTCAGCATGGACTGAACTATACAGCGCGCACTGAACACTCGGTCACAGGCGTCAGCCCAGATCGCATGCCCGTAAGGGGATCCTTCACCGTACGTCGAGCAAGCTTCCCCCTCGACGACTCTCTACGCGGGGATCGCCATGTACGCAAGACCGGTACGGTGAGATGGGCGGTGAGGGGAGGGTAACTGCAACAATGGGGACATGCATGTCGGCTACGCGCGCGTCTCGACTCTCGAGCAAGACCTCTCCGCCCAACGGGAAGCGCTTGAGCGCCTCGGAGTCGAGAGCAAGAACATCTACTTCGACCACGGCCTGACGGGAACGAACCGCGCCCGGCCCGGGCTGCGCGAGGCGCTGGCCGCGACCCGGGACGGCGACACCCTGGTGGTGACCAAGCTCGACCGGCTGGCCCGCTCGCTCCCGGACGCGAGGGACATCGCGGACGAGCTCACCATCAAGGGAGTGGCGCTCAGTCTCGGAGGCAGCGTCTACGACCCCAACGACGCCGTCGGCCGATTGCTGTTCAACGTGCTCGGCATGGTGGCCGAGTTCGAGGCGGACCTCATCCGCCTGCGCACCCGCGAAGGCATGGCCATCGCCAGATCCAAGGGCAAACTCAAAGGCAAGAAGCCCAAGCTCTCGCCCTCTCAGCGCAAGCACCTGTTGACGTTGCACACGGCCGGCGAACACACCCAAGCCGAGCTCGCCGAGCTGTTCAACGTCTCCCGCACCACCATCTACCGCGAGCTGCGCCGCACCACGGCCGCCACCTGACCGCGCCTGCACCGCCACTGAGCGATCACAGAAGCCCGCCACCAAGCCATCACATCCACACCCTTAGCCGACTTGGGACACGCGTGTGGCCGCCCGGGCGCACCGCCGCGACTTAGGAGCGAGTTCTCGGTTGGGGAGTATCAACCCGACACGAGTCCGCCTATCCGTTCAGATCATGGCGGTTCGGCGGGTTTGCCCCAGCGCGGGAGACGGTGATCGCGGCGCTTCGAAGGGCGGTCTGTACGCAGACATCGAGGAGTTCCTCGTCGGATTCGTTCGCGGTCAGCTGCCTCGCGGCGCCGGAGCGGAGGGCTTCGTAGATCAAGCCGGACATGAATGCGTCTCCCGCGCCGATGGTGTCGACGACTGTCGCAGGCTCGGCCTGCAGGTACCTCAGGGTGCTATGTGATGCGACCATGCACCCCTTTGCCGCACGGGTGAGCACGAATAGCTGGACTCCGAGCGACGCGTAGATTTCCGCGATAGCACGGGGTTCCCTGCCGGGGTAGAGCCAGGCAGCATCTTCATCGCTCATCTTCACGATGTGGGCGAGAGCAGCGAAGTTCTCTACTCGCGCTCGGGCAGCCTCGCGCGATGTCGCCAGCGCGGGCCTGATGTTGGGGTCGAAAGTGATGAGTGTGCTGGCGGGAAGCCGGCGTAGCTCCTCTTCGGTTCTCGACGCTCCTGGTTCTAGGAGTGTTGCGAGCGATCCGGTGTGGACCACACGCGGGACATCGAAGTGCACCTCGCGGAGGTCCCAGTCGATGTTGAACTCGTAGGTCGCGGAGCCGTCAGCCCCGATGCTTGCGTGGGCGGTTGCCGTCCGGTCAGCTCCCCGGCTCCCGGCCTGCAGGCTGACGCCCGCATCGGCCAGGTGCCTGCGGATCAGCTCACCGTGCGGGTCATCGCCGATACGCGTGGCGAGTTCTGTGGAGACGTCGAGTCGTCCTAGGCCGACAGCTACGTTCAGTGGGCTCCCGCCAACATGGCAGGTGCGATTCCCCTGTGGGCCATCGACGATGTCGATGAGGGACTCGCCGATCACCACGACGGTGGGCGTGTTCGCGTGTGCCTCAACGTGTTTCAAGGGGGACCTTTCCGGTGGGGTTGCACCGATGTTCCCCGAGCGTCTGGGGTTCGGTGAGGACGCAGCACGTTCCGCGCGACGGGCGGACCGGACCGCGGCGGCCGGGGGCCATGGCTGGTGGCAGCCATTGGCCCCCAGCCGGGTCACCGCGGCCTGCGGTCCTCGGCCAGGCTCTGTGGTCAGCATCGGGTCCGTCGTGCAGCGTCAGCCCCGGTGGACTCGTGTGGGCACAGCCCGTCACCGCAGGACGAGCCGGGTCGCGAGGCGCGAGGTTTTCAAGGGCGCTGCATCGTTCGCTATGCGACCCAGGAGGGTTCGGGTCGCCTCACCCCCGAGAGCGGCGGCGTCCTGCGCGACCACACTGACGCCACCGCAGACAAAATCGGCAAGAGGAAAGTCGTCGAAACCGATAAAAGAGTCAAGCCCGACATTAAAGCCGGCACGGATCATCGCCAATGTGGTCAACGAGTTTCCCGAGACTATGGCGGTTGGAGGGTCGGGAAGCTTCGTGAGCCATGCCAGATGGCGACGTGTGCGCTCAACGTCAGGTCGGTGCTCGTAGATCAGAGCGGGATCAGAATCGATATCGTGGTTTTCTAGAGCCGCCCGGTATCCGCGCAACCGCTCAACCTGAGTAAACACTCGGGAAGAGTCGCCCAAGTAGGCAACCCGCTGATGACCTTGCTCCAGCAGCGCTTCGACAGCCTCCTGCATCCCGCGCGCGTTATCCGATAACACCATATCGGTCGGCTCACCCGGCACGGGGCGATCCACGCAGACCACGGCGGTGCGTCCCATCCGGTGAAGGAACCGCGGCCTCGGCGCCTGAGTCGGAGCAAGGATGATTCCATCGACTTGGCGTGCAGCGAGTGTTGCGAGGATGGTCGCCTCGCGCAGAGGATCTCCCATGCTTGACGAGACGATCACGGTCGTGCCCTCGTCAACAGCGTGCTCCACCGCGAGAGTGACCTCGGCAGCAAACGGCTCGGAAATGTCCTCAACAACTACGGCGATTGACCGGGAAGTGGTCCGCCGCAGGTTTTGCGCAGCAGGGTTCGGGCGATACGAAAGCGCCTCGATGGCCCTGAGCACTCGCGTTCTGGTGCTCTCGGCGACGTAGCTCTCGCGGTTGATGACTCGCGAGACAGTCTTCGTGCTCACCCCTGCACGATGGGCGACATCCCGGATGGTGGCCGGCCGAGTACGGGTCATGAGCGACCTCCTAGTGCAGCTCCCGCGCGAGCGAGAGACAACAAACTATGTCAACGATGTCAGGCTGTTCAGCCAGGGACATTGAGGCCAAAAGCGCACTCCAAGAGGGTGCAACCTCCAGACGGCATCTAGTCGAAGCCACCCCTGTAGCCGGAGACTCGAGACAAGGATGTCATGGACGCGGCACAGGTGCTTCGCGGTGACGTCGACCGATCGAAGAGAGTGAGGAAGCATGCGACGACGCCGCTTCTTAGCCGCCGTCAGTGCCCTGGGACTGGCTGGGACCACTACCGCGTGCAGCAGCACGACAGATGCTGCCGAAACGGGCGATCTGCAGTTTTTCAACGACGCCGCATCTTGGGAGCCAGGGTACCTGGCAGCGGGTGATGCGTTGCGAGAGAGGATGGGGTGGGGCTTATCTCCTCAGACGATCCCTAATGCATCCTCGTATGAGCAGGTCATTCGTTCGCTGTTGCAGACGCAAGATCCTCCCGACCTCGTCAAATGGGGCAGCGGGTATCGGATGCGTGATCTCGCCCGCACCGGGGCCCTAGCAGAACTGAGCTCAGCGTGGGAGGCCTCTGTCGACGCCGGGTGGCTCGATGACGAAATGCGCCAAGACTTCACGTTCGACGGCGGAATTTTTGGTATGCCGCTCATTCAGGGCTACTACGTCATGTTCTACAACGTGAGGGTGTTCGAGGAGCTTGGTCTTGAGCCTCCGGCAACCTGGGGTGAGTTTCTCGATGTATGCCAAGCTCTCAAAGCTGCGGAAGTAACTCCCCTCGGGACAACTCAGATGAACATCTGGCCAGTGGCGAACTGGTTCAGCATGCTGGCTGCTGCCTATGACGCCGATTGGTACCGCGCGCTGTGTCAGAACGAGGCTTCGTTCTTGGACGATCAGGCGATGGGGCTCATGGAGCTGTGGCAGCAGATGATCCGAGACGGGCTGCACACGAGCGCGGACTCGGTCAGCGACAACTTTCCCTCGATGCTCGCCTCAGGCCGCATCGGCATGCAACCTACCCCCGTCAGCTGGAGCACCCAGTCGATGGAGCTCGCAGGCATGGAGTCCGAGACCGGATTCGACGCGTTTCTGCTTCCAGCCGTGAATGCCTCCTCCCCGACCGTGGTCACGGAAATCGCAGGGCTCGTGGTTCCGGAGCGTTCCCGGCATCGCGCCGAGGCGACCGAAGCTCTGGCCTCCTGGCTCGCCCCGGAGGTTCAGGAGCCCTGGTCCGCCTTCCTCAATGGTTCCAGTGCGAACCAGCAGGTCACTTGGTCTGACCCCGTGAGCCAGCGTCTCCAGAGCACTATCCGGGACCAGAACCTTGACGTCGTCAACCGCTACTGGGAGAACTCGCCGCCGCCGTTGGTGGTGGGAGTGACGCAGGATCTCGGCGGCTTCATGGCCGACCCCTCTGACCCCCGAGGCGTCCTCGAGTCTCTTCAGCGCAAGGCCGAGTCCGAATGGTCCTATTGGCAGGAGGCAACCCGATGAGTTCCGTGACCGACCGTCGTGGCGTTCTCTCTGCCCAGCGCCGCCGCGACCGCCTCGTCCGCGGCAGGCCGCGCCTGCTTTTCCTCACCCCGGCCGTGGTCCTGGTGGGGTTGCTCGCGCTGCTCCCTTTCGCCCTTACCGTCGGCCGCAGCTTCCTCGACGACGCCGTAGTGGACCCGTCCTTCGCCGGCCTCTCCAGCTACGCCCGCCTGGTCACCGACCCGGTGATCGTCCGCTCGAGCATCAACACCCTGTTCTGGCTGGTGGGCACCGTCGTGATCCCCGTCGGTCTCGGGCTCGCGATCGCCGCCCTGACCAACTCTGTGTCATGGGGCAAGTACGCCCGCCTCGCGATCGTCCTGCCCTACGCACTCTCGGGGACCGCCGTGGCCGTCGTGTGGAACTTCGTCCTCCAGGACACCGGCGCCCTAAACTCCCTGCTGCGCGGGATCGGCCTCGACGCCCTCGCCCAGCCCTGGCTCCTGAACTGGCCCGGTAACACCATCGCCCTGATCATCGCCAACTCATGGCAGGCCACTGGGGTTGCCGTGATCCTCTACCTGGTCGGTCTCCAGGGTATTCCGCGAGAGACCATCGAGGCCGCCGCGCTCGACGGCGTCGATGGGATCCGCCGATTCCGGCTGGTCGTCGTGCCGCAGCTGCGCACCTCGACCGCGGTCGTGATGGGCATCAGCCTCGCCAACGGCCTGAAGTCCTTCGACCTGATCTGGGTGCTCACCAACGGCGGGCCGGGCCGCGCCACCGAGACCCTGGCGGTGTCGATGTACTGGCAGAGCTTCGTCCTCCAGCGCCCCGGTTCAGGAGCCGCTATCGCAGTGGTCCTGACCATCATCGTCGTCGCCGTCTCCGTCGCCTACCTGCGCAAGCAGCTGCGCACGCACTGAGGAGCATCCCGTGAAGACCCTTCGATCCCTCATCGTCGTCCTGCTCGCGCTGATCTGGTTCCTGCCCACCTACCTGATCGTCGTCAACGCCTTCACCCCCAACGATGCATACACCGGAGACGTCCGCTGGTTCCCCGGCGACGTGGCCATCTTCGAGAACATGGCCGCGGCCTGGGAGGCCGCGCAGCTCGGCCCGTCGATGCTCAACAGCTTCGCGTACGCCGTGGTCGCCGGGTGCCTCGCCGTTCTCGTGGCGGCGTTCGCCGGGTTCGCGGTCACAGCGATCCCCGGAGGCCGGCGAATCTTCTGGTTCTGGCTGATCTACGCCGGGTCGCTGTTCCCCGCGCAAGCCTTCTTGCGACCGCTGTTCACCGGTTACGCCGAGAGCGGGCTCTACGACACGCGGATGGGACTGCTGCTGATCTACGTCGCCACCTGTATCCCCTTCTCCTTTTTCATCATGCGCAACCACATGCTCACCATCCCCCCGGAGGTCGCCGAGGCGGCGCAGCTGGACGGCGCGAACTGGTGGCGTGTGTTCACCCGGTTCCACCTCCCGCTGAGCAGGTCGGCCCTTGCCGCCGCGTTCATCTTCCAGTTCGTGTGGGTGTGGAACGAGCTCCTGTTCGGCATCACCCTCAGCTACAGCGAGCAGATCCGCCCTGTCATGGCGGCGCTTGCGGGCCTGCAGAGCAACTACGGCACGGTCGGCCCACCCGTCGTCCTCGCCGGAGCACTACTCGTCTCCCTACCCACCGTGGTCGTCTTCCTCGCCTTCCAGCGCGTGTTCGCCTCCAGCCTCGGCGGCACGCGAATCTGACCCGGGCCGGCACGCCCGCCGGGCCCGCACCGGAGCTGCGGCTCCAGCCCGATGCCAATCCACAAGACCAAAGGACTGATCCGCATCATGCCCGACATCCACTACCAGCACCCCGGCACCTGGTTCGGAGACTGCATGCCGTTCTTCCACGACGGCGCGTTCTATCTCTTCCATCAGCGTGACGGCCGCGACCCCGGTCCGCTCCCGGACTGCGAGCCTTTCGGCTGGGCCCTCGCTCGCACCACCGACTTCGTCGAGTACGAGGATCTCGGCGAGGCGATCGTTCGCGGAGGAGAGCACGACCAGGACCAGTTCATCTACGCCGGCTCCGTCTTCGAGGCCGACGGGACGTTCTACGCCATGTACACCGGCTTTAACCGCGACCACTTCGCCGCGGAGGGCAAGCCTTCCCAGGTTCTCATGATCGCCGAGAGCGACGACCTGATCCACTGGCGCAAGACCGACAAATCCCTGGTCGCACCGCAAGAGGGGTACGACCCCGACGACTGGCGCGATCCCTGGGTCATCTACGACGAGGACGCCGGCCAGTGGGTCATGATCCTCGGTACCCGCAAAGCCGGCCCCAAGACGCAGCTGAGCGGCTCCACGGTCTACTTCACCTCGACCGACCACGAGAACTGGGAGTTCCAGGGCGACTTCTGGGCTCCGGGTCTGTTCACCATGCATGAGATGCCCGATGTGTTCCGCGAGGGTGACTGGTGGTACCACCTGGTTACCGAGTACAGCGACAAGTCCAAGACGGTCTACCGTCGCTCCCGCTCCCTCTATGGGCCGTGGGAGGCGCCCGAAGACGATGCCTTCGACGGCCGTCCGTACTACGCGGCGCGCTCCGTGTCCGATGGGGAGAACCGCTACCTCGTCGGCTGGGTCGCCACCCGCTGGGACGACGACGACACCAAAACCTGGCAATGGGGTGGCACCCTCGTCATCCACCAGATCGTGGTGCGCGAGAACGGCACACTGGGTACGAAGATTCCCGATGCGGTACGCGAGCACCTCGCCGCCTCGCCCGTGACAACAGTCGAGCCCTTCGCGCTCTCGCGGAGCGACGGCCTAACCCAGCGGGTCCTCACCGAGTCCGTGCCGCAGCCGTGCCTTCTCGAGACGACGCTAAAGGTTGCCCCGGGTACCCGGGAGGTCAACCTGCGCTTCGGCGAGGACACCGCGACCGACGTCGGCTATCAGTTCTCGATGGTCGTCGATGAGCACCGCCTCGAGTTCGACAAGCGCCCCAACTGGCCCTGGGGACAGCTCGACAATCGTGGCCTCGAGCGGCCACTGCCGGACCTCACCGACGGGCACGAGCATCGGCTGCAGCTGGTCCTCGACGAGGACATCGCAACGCTCTACGTGGACGACGTCGCCCTGAGTACGAGGTTTGTAAACCCTGCAGGATCGGCAGTGGTGCTCGACGTAATCGAAGGGGCAGCGGAGGTCGGAGCAACCTCCGTCACCACCAGTGCTACCCAGATCTGAAGACTTCACTCTCGTCTGAAATGCGATCCGATGCTGCCGGGCGGCGATGCAGCGGGACTGCGGCGCCACCCGGCAGTATTTCAACCGCGAGACTGCCACGCAGGGAGAAGACAGTCCGCGCGGTGCAATCCGAGCCCCACGACGGCTCACCGATCGATGACCTCACTAAACTCCTCCGCGCTTTCCTCCGTCCCGCGACGGAACGCTAGGCACCCGCGCCTGAACTAGCCGGAAAGACTAGTTATCGGCTAGTTCGCTGAAAGCTGCTCCATCACGTCACAGACGGCCTGGGGACAGACGTCTGTCTTAGACACACCGAGCGCTACTCTTCAGACGTCAAGGAGGTGGCCAGATGAGCAGACGACAGTGGAATCACGGACGACACACCGGCTACAAGGAAGGCTTCGGCGCTGGCCATCGTGCGGGTCACCGCGCGGGCGTTCTCAGCACGCTCAAGGCGGGAGCCTTTCTCGCTCTCGCCATCCTGAAGTCTCTCGGCAGGAGACGGACCACATGACTGAGAGGTTCCCCGACGTCGACTGGTACTGCGACCGTTGCGGCGACCATCTCAACACGCAGGTTGGCTTCGATGATCACCGCTACCTCTGGCCATGCGAGAAGTGCGGACACAAGTCGAGCATCTCGCGCGCAAATATCTACGAATCGGATGAGGACTACCGGTCCCGACACTGAGTAGCCCGCTCGGGTCACCGTCGGATCGCGGCGAGGATCGGCGCCCGCTGGTGAAACCATGGAGTGTGGCCACCAATGCAGAGAACATTCGGGCGCGCGACACCAAGGTGATAGCCGCCGCCTGGCGTCTGATCGCCCGTGAGGGAGTGCTCGCACTGACCGTGAAGGCCCTCGCTGACGAGGCCGGGGTGGCGGTGAGCTCGATGCGATACACGATGCCGAGCCAGTCCGTGGTGCGCGAGCGAGCGCTGGAAGCGATCGCGCCGAGCATCCGCGATCGGGTCCGTGCGCTACCGGTGGATCTCAAAGGAGGCCCCGAACGTGCACGGCTGCTGCTTCACTCGCTGCTACCCCTCGACGCCGAACGCCGGCTCGAAGCATCCGTGCTGCTGACCCTCAGCGCGAGCGCCCTCACCGAGCCGGACCTGCAGCCGATCTGGCGTGAAGTCGACGGGACCATCCGCGACGTGTGCGCACAGGCCCTCCGCGCCCTCGGAATGAGAGGCGACGTGGTCACCCTGGACCATCTGCATACCTTCTTGACCGGGCTGATCGCCCAGCTGATGAACCGAGGCGAAGACCGGTCGCCGCAGTGGGCGCTTACAGCCCTAGACCAAGAGCTGCTGCGGTACAGCGGCTAGGGACTCGCTGGCGCCGCACACGAACGTTGATGACGCACGAGCGTCATATGCGTGAGCCCGAGGAGCTTGCAGACCTCACGACGGCCGCCATCTCCAAGAGGCTGCCAGCTGAGTCAGAGGATCCGGGGCCGCTCTTGTCGAGCTCGAGTCGACGCGTCGTGGCGAGCTGCTCAAGGCCGTCCGCGACGAGGGTCAGCACCTGAGTCGTCCCTCCCCGTTGCACGTACCGGCGCAGGGCGTCGACGGTGGGGGCCGGATCGACGTCGGGCATGCCGTTCTCGTCGAGCTCCTGTTCTCTCAGCACTCGCGCCACGCAGATTGCTCCATAGATCGGCTCGTAGCGCGCTTGCGCGTCCGGGTGGTCCCATTGGGGCTTTTCATGCGGAGCGCCGGAGTACTCGTCCAGGAGAGCATCCGCGAGGCGGCTCATTACTTCCTCGAGCGCGATCGCGTCTTCTCGAGCGAGGTCACCTGCTGGTGTCGGCGCGTCGGGAACGAGCGCCTCGAGCACCCGCGCCAGCGGGCGGACTTTGGTCTCGATCTGCCGCGCGGCTGCTGGTTCTCCGGGGCTTAGGTGCTGCTGGCACATGGCGTTGCCTCTCTCAGGCGCGTGTTCGTCGGGCTGTGCTCTGGATGGAGTGGGGGGCGGGCCGGAGATCGTGGCACCCAAGGAGCCAATGGACCCAGGTTGCACCTCGACCCAAGTCTCGGGCCAGGGTGGTCATGGGGACGCCGGCGGCGACGACCGCTTGGCAGGCCTCGGCTAGCGCGCGACCCTCATCCCCACGAACGTTCCGAGCACCTTCGCGCGCTCGCGGGGCTTGTGGACATGCCTCGTAGAGCTGGATGATGTGCTCGAGCTCGGCCGCGGTGGGCCGACGCCGCGTGGACAGGCGGGGGTACCGCGTTGTGGCGTCACGGCCGACGCGCTCAAGGGCGGTGCGAACGGCCTGCCGGGAACAACCGAGGGCATCCGCGATCACGCTGAGGGACTGACCGTCATCACGGCGCCGGCGGACCTCCTGGGGATCGGCCACCGGGCGCTGCCCCCATCGCCGGTAGGTGATCTCGGAGCGGGCGATGGCGAGCCTCCGAACGTGCTCACCGGTGATCCCGTAGCTGGCGCCGATCTGCTGCCAGGCCTCTCCCGATTTATAGCGCGCGGCAGCGTCGACGACAATCTGGTCCCGTTGCTCGGGTGTCAGTCTCCGGTTCAATGCCTCTCCCTTCTAATCTCTCCTGCGATCACCGGCGATGCGCACGCAGAGCGCGCGTAGTCACGACTGGTCGAGGGCATTCTCGATGATGTCGACCATCCGGCGGGCCCGATCAACGTCCTCGCGGAGCATGGCGGCATTGTGGGCTTCGGCGATGTCGTTGGCTCTGAATTCGCGTTCGTCGGCGTAGTCGGTCAGGGCGTTGGTCAGGACGGCGTAGTCCTCGGTGTTGAGGGTGAGGGTGACGTTGAACGGCTGCTCGTTCATCTCGGGGACTCCTTAGTTCGTAGGTTGGCCCTCGTGTAGCGCGCGGGTGTGGTCAGAGGAAGAACGAGGCCACGAGGATCGTGAGGATGATCGGGACAAGGGTCAGGGCGCCGACTGTGACCCGCCGTTGAGTCGTCACGGATAGGCGGGGATTGGCGAAGAGGAAGGCGGCGGAGGCCGCCAGGATCACCACAAGCCCGTGGCCAGTGGCCTCCAGGAGGTCTCCCTTGGAAAGCGTCCAGAGCGCCACGACGAGAAACAGGATGGCCATGCCCGCCATCAGGACCGCCATGCGTCGAGCGGGTGCTGCCTGGGGGGTGCGCTGGTTCATAGTCAGATTCTCGCAGTCAGCAGGGACACTCATCGCGGTCCGGGGTGAACGACCCGGGCGACAGCGAGAAGTGCCAGCCCGATGAGGAAGAGCAGGACGAAGAGAGGAACGAAGTAAGTACCCAGCGCGTGATAGATGCCGATCATCCACTCATCGAGGCCGGCGGCTGCCTGTTTCCCATCCTCGGGGTCCGCCGCCGGGATGAGCGGGAGAAGGGCATCGTGGAAGAGCGCAAAGAGGATGAGGAAGGCCGTCATCACCGTGCCTACTGCGAGTTTGCCGCTGTGTCGCTGCCACCAAAGCTTTCGGTCCTGCTGGAGCAGCTCCTCATGCAGCGCAGCCGATCGGCGCATTGCTTCGAGCACGATGCTTTCAGACGTGTAGTGAGAGCGGCCCGGGAGGGTGAGCGTGCCGGTGCGGATATCCTCCGCCAGCCGCCCTAAGTCCCCGCCCTCGAGTCCCAGGAGGGGGGAGTGAGCCCAGCTCAGCTGGGAGAGGACGGTGACCAGTTCTTCATCGGTGTGGCTGGCATGGAGGGTCCTTCCTCCAATGTCGAGCCTGGCGGCGTGCGGGTCCATGGGTTGTCCCTTCTTTCGGAGCGCAGTGCGCGGGTTTGGGTTAGGCGGTGGTGAGGTACTCGAACAGGGCCAGCTGCATGGGGCCCTCGCGGTCCGGTGCGGGCGCGTCTTCGACTGGGACCGGGGCGGTGCCGCCGGGGTAGAGGACGTGGGCGATGTCGCGGTAGCGGGCCGTGCGGCCGTAGATCCATCCGGTCCCGCCCTCGTGGGGCGCTGCCTGGCAGTGCTCCTCACCGCGGCAGCCGGCGACGGGGTCGGGGTCGGTGTCCCCGCACTGGCTGTACCGGACGCGGGCGCACTCATCGCCGGAGACGGGGTGCCCCTCGGAGTCGGGGTGGGCCGCGTAGTACGCGGCGACCTCCGCGAGGGGGCGGGTGCTGCTGGAGGGGATGAAGTAGCCGGACCAGCGGACCGTGAGGATCTCGTCGGGGTGCGGCAGCGCGGGCGGCTCGATGTGGCCGGTGGCCTTGCTGGGGGTGTCGGGGTTGGTGCGGTAGGTGGCGACCTTCCCGGTCGCATCGCGCATCTTGCGGGTGAACACGTGCATCACGGCCTCCTGGCGGCTCAGAACTCGTCGACGAAGAAGGTGGCCCCGGCGCGCTCGGCCCTGAGCCGCGCCATGGTCGGACCGGACGCCCTGCCGAAGCCGATCTGCTGGTCGTGCGCATCGCGCAGGTCGTAGAAGTGGGTCAGGTGGGGAAGGGAGAACCCGACCGCACTGCAGATGTAGGCGTAGAGGCCGGGGGCGGGGGCACCGCTGGCGACGCGCTCGTTGTGCTGGGTCCGGGTGATGGTGGTCATCGGAGTCTCCTCCTCGAGGGTCAGGCGGTGGGCGCGGGGAGGTCGTAGCCCCCGAAGGGGCTGCGACCGGGCACGGGGCGGGTGCCGACCGGGCCGCGCTCGGTCAGGATGGGCGCACCGGCCTGCTCCCAGTGCGCCTCGCGGTCAGCGGTGGGGCCGACGGGGAGGTCGCGCCAGCCGGGCCAGCAGTGGTCGTGGATGTCCTCCACGGCGGTGCGCTCACAGGTGGCGATCACGGACCAGTGCTCGCAGTCCCAGCACCAGGCCCGGTAGACCATGTCCCCCACGCACTGGCAGTCCTGGCCGTAGTGGTCGCAGCGCAGTTCGGCGGTGACCACCTCGATGGGGTGCGCCCCCGCCGGGCGGAAGGCCCTCCACCCGCGAGACCAGCAGTGCGACCAGCGTGCGATCCCGGACGTCCCGCCCTCCAGCTCGACCCGCGCCCGGGCGCGCAGCGCCGCGTAGGCGTCCTCGAGGTCCGCCAGGCTCCACTGCGCGTCGGTGGTGAAGCCCTGCGGGGCCGGGGTCGGTGCGGCGGTGATGACCTCGAGGAGGTCGAGCAGATCAGCCATGGCGGGGCTCCAATCGGCGGGAAGGGTCAGGCGGTGGCGTAGTGCTGGTCGGCCTGGGTGTGGAGGTCCCTGGTGAAGCGCGCCTCCGCGGTCCAGTCGCAGTCGGGGCAGGTGGCGACGTGCGTGTCGCGCTCGTGGCTCCACCGGACCATGGGCAGGTGGACCAGGCCCCGGGCGAGGGTGTGAACGGCGGTGTTCGCGGCGGCGGCGGTGGAGTTCTGTGCGTTGGTCATGACATGAGTTTAGCCCCCTTAACTTGCCTGTCAAGGGGGGCTTAATGCTTGTTTCGAGCGGCCTGCGCTCATGGAAAAGCCCCCTCGGGTCGATGGGCCGAGGGGGCTGGCCGGCGGTGTCGGCGACTAGCGGTGCGTGGTCAGGCGGAGCGGGACTCCGTGAGCAGCTGGGAGACCCGGGCGCGGCTGACGCCGAGGAGTCCGGCGATGTCGGCGCTCTTGTACCCCTCGCGGTCCAGGGTGGCCACGAGGTCGCGGGTGCTGCGCGCTGCCGCATCTTGGGCGCGGGCGGCCGCCAGGGTCCCTTCGCGAACGGCGTGGACTTGCTGCGCAACGGCCTCGTCGGCGGGGACCACGGTGATCGTCCAGTCGGCGTGGTCGACGTCGGGGTCGACGGTGTCGAGGTAGTCGATGACCTGCTGGCGCGCCTTATCGAGGGTGCGGACCTGCGTGGCAGGGTCCTCGTCCCCCTCGAGGGTGAGTTCCCATCCCTGTGACCAGCGGGTCGCGGTCACGGCGACTGCGTTCATGCCCTCACTCCTTCTGGTTCTGCTTCTCCGCGATGGCCTTCTGGGCTTTGCGGACCAGCCCGGGCAAGATCGTCCGGGTCTGGGTCAACACGACGTTGCGGGCGTATCCCGGTGCGGACCACACCTCGTGGTCCCCCTTGCCGTGCCGGGGCGAGAATCCCGCCTCACGCAAGAGCCGGGCCAAGTCGCGATACTTCATCTCTTTCGCCATGACTATAGTTTAGCCCCCTTCACCGTCAATATCAGGGGGGCCTTAATCATTCCAGTGCACTGTTTCTGCTGGTCGCTGGGGTACTGCCGCGGACGCGCGCGTCCTTGCCTTCGGATCTGGTGGTGGCGGTGCGGGGATGGTTAGGGGTGAGCATCCGATGGGGGCGTCTGAGACCGTTGAGAAGGCTCTGTCATCGCTGCGCGTGTTCCTGGCCCCCCGGGGCGTGCTGGTCGACGAAGCGTTCTCTCCTTCGTGCAGGTCGTTGGTCTGGACCACTGTCCGTGCCCCTGCTGGGTCGTGCGCTGCTGCTGGAACGTTCGCAGGGATCCTCGGGGACGGCTACCCACTCCCCCACCCTGGGTTTCGGAGGCAAGGATCGCGGAGCGATTCGCGGCAGCACCTCCGCCATGGGCTGGCACGGTTCTGGTGCAGCACTCCGGGCGCCGGAGTTCGCCTATCTCACGCGCGTGAGGGCTGATCCTGCGTCACCACGGCGTCGCCGACAGGAAGAGCGCCGAGGAGAGCACGCCCGCCATCCCGACGATCAGGTGCGAGACGCCGAGGGTGGTGCCGATGATCGCTGCGACTCGGGTCCTGTCGCGCAGCAGCAGGCCCACGATGCCGAGCGCCGTGGCGATGGTCGCAAGGATGGGCGGCGGCAGGGATATCAGGTACGGGACGGAGCGATAGGGGAAAGAGAGCTCTGCAAGCGCCACGGGCAGAAAGAGCATGACCGTCTGCTCCGCGATGATGGCCAGCACCAGGAGCACGCCGGCGATGAGCGACGCCACGCCGACGGGGTTGCCGCGCAGTCGCGGCCCCGGGACGTTAGCGGTGGGTTCCGGGGTGGTGTGCGCCGGTGGCTGGGTCATGGCCTGGGCTCCCTATGCTCGGGTGGTCGTCGCTCAGTGCGCGTGCGGGTTCGCCTTGCGCCAGGCCGTCATCCAGGTCTCGTCGTAGCGCCTCGATGCCTTCTTGGGCTTCGCTGCCCGGAGATCGATGTGCTCCATCATCCACTGCTGGACGTGGCCGGCGAGCTCACTCTGGTGATCGGCCCAGTCGGCGGAGTGGATCAGCAGCTCGTGCTCGCCTGCCGTCACGCGTACGGAGCGCTCCGGTAGCTCTGGGTCCAGCTCGGCGTGGACGACGCTGACCGTCGGGCCCGTCAGCGAGAGCCGGTACCGGATGACCACGCCGTGGATGATCTGCACGATCTTCTGGTGGGCGAGGAACACGGGGAGGTCGTCCGTCATGCGCGCCAGCATGCGCCGCCACTCCGACACCCCGAGTGCGTTGCTGCCGGCGTGCTGGCTCAGGGACTTGCTGGCGGCTGGCGCAGCGCCCCTGGGGACACGCCTCATAGAGGCGGGTGATGTGCTCGAGCTCGGCAGCGGTGGGGCGGCACCTCGTCGATAGACACTCCAGACAGGCGGGCATGTCCCCTTTTCCCCATGTCCCCGTGTCCCCGTGTCCCCGTGTCCCCGTGTCCCCGTGTCCCCGTGTCCCCACGACCGCACACTGCAGGTATTCGGGCTCGTGAAGGTCCTGGAGGTGGTCGATCTTCGCCGATTTCCGCGTCAGGGTGCGAGAGTCGGCGCACTCCGCTTCCCGCGCTTCTCCCCAGCGCTTCATCGCGCCGAGAGGCTCAGTTCTGTGGCATTTCTTGGAGGATGTCACCGAAGGCCCGCTGATCGGCCCGGAGGCTGCCCAGCGGGTCTGACTCTCAGTCAGCGATGGCCAGCTGGCGCATAGCAAAGTACGGCTCGTGGTGGCGGCTGGGTCAGCCCTGGCACCGTCGCAATTCAGGCACACTGCCCTCTCCCCGCGCCTGCCCTCTCGAGCCGCCAACTTCCGCTCTGAGCGAGAGGCGAGAGCCCTGATCCAGAGCATGCCGCTCAACCGGTTTGGGTACCTCAGAGACTTGAGCCCCTCACTTCCAAGCGCGGCGTGAGGATCTGCCGCCGCGGAGGCTGGCTGTCGCCTTTGACGAGGTGCAGCAAAGTGCGGCCGGCAAGCCGTCCGAGCTCGTTCAAGCCCATGTCGACGGTGGTAAGGGGAGGTCGCGAGGCGAGGGCCATGACGTCCCAGTTATCGAAGCCAGTCACTTTGATGTCGCCGGGGACGTGGATTCCTCGTTCTCGTAGCCGGTCGGTGACGCCCCGCGCGATCTGGTCGGAACCGCAGGTGAATCCATCGATATCAGGATGGGCGGTGAGGAGCATGTCTGTCGCATGGCGTCCCCATTCCTCTGACCAGTGCCCGAAGCTCGGTGGAGCAACTAGGCACTCCCCGAGGGTCTCTACCGCAGCGGCCGCTCGGGCTGCCGCTGAATGGTGTCGCTGCGGGCCGGTCACATGAGCGATGCGGCGCGCTCCCATGGTCATGAGGTGCTCCGCCGCCATCGCGGCCCCGGCTTCCTCGTCCGCGATGACGGTGAAGTCTTCGGGGTCATCCGAGGGCGAGAAGGCGTACACCGTGGGAATCGACAATCTGACAGAGGGGCGAGGATCAGTAGTCCGTCCAGTGATGATCAACCCGTCCACTCGCCTCTCCTGCAATGACTGCAGGTAGTGACGCTCACGCAGCACATCATCACGGGTATCGCACAAGATGATCGCCATCTCTCCAGCGCTCAGGGCGTCTTCAACACCCATCAGCAACGGGATGGTGAACCGGCCGAAGCTGTCGGTGGTCAGCAAGCCCACCGTGAAGGTTCGAGAGCCAGCCAAGCCTCGCCCTGACGTTCCCGCGACGAACCCCAACGTCGCCGCAGCCTCTTTGACCCGCATCCGTGTCTCGGTGCGCAGCTGACCGGTGTCGTTTAGCGCTTTCGACGCCGTGCCCACGGACACTCCTGCCAGCTCCGCAACATCAGCGATGCGGGGCGTCTGCTTCTGAGGGTTCTTCAC